>NZ_JBFAAF010000016.1:0-125932 GCF_040639595.1 Micromonospora sp. NPDC023814 | reverse complement strand
AAAACGCTCGGCTGGGATACCCCAGCCGAGCGCCTCGCTAAGCTCCTAGCCGTCACCGACTAGCCAACGCGTTGCAACGACCCCTTGAAACCGCCCGCTATGCGTTAACAAGGGGCCCTTCCTTACAACAGCACGTGGGTCAGCGGCCCTGGTTGGCCACGGCGGCGGCGGCCGCCTTGGCGGCGGTCGGGTCGAGGTAGGTGCCGCCCAGCGTCAGCGGGCGCAGGTGCGGGTCGAGGTCGTAGCGCAGCGGGATCCCGGTCGGGATGTTGAGCTTGGCGATCGCCTCGTCGGAGATCTGGTCCAGGTGCTTGACCAGGGCACGCAGCGAGTTGCCGTGCGCGGCCACCAGCACCGTCCGCCCGGCCAGGACGTCCGGCACGATCGAGTCGTACCAGTAGGGCAGCATCCGCTCGACGACGTCCTTGAGGCACTCGGTGCGCGGCATCAGCTCGCTGGGCAGCAGCGCGTAGCGCGGGTCGCCCACCTGCGAGAACTCGTCGTCGTCCGCGATCGGCGGCGGCGGCGTGTCGTACGAGCGGCGCCAGAGCATGAACTGCTCCTCGCCGTACTCCTCCAGGGTCTGCTTCTTGTTCTTGCCCTGCAGTGCGCCGTAGTGCCGCTCGTTGAGCCGCCACGACCGCCGCACGGCGATCCAGTGCCGGTCGGCCGCGTTGAGCGCCAGCTCGGCGGTGCGGATCGCGCGGCGCATCACGCTGGTGTGCACCACGTCCGGCAGCAGGCTGTGCTCGCGCAGCAGCTCGCCGCCGCGGCGCGCCTCGTTCTCGCCCTTCTCGGTCAGGTCGACGTCGACCCAGCCGGTGAAGAGATTCTTGGCGTTCCAGTCGCTCTCGCCGTGCCGCAGCAGGACCAGCGTCCCGACGGTGGGCCCCTCGCTCGCAGTCATGCGGATCATCCTGCCGCACCCGGCGCGGGGACACGCGGGCAGTGGTCGTGACGACCACCACGTGGAAAGGCGATGACCGGGAAACTGGCCCCACACTAGGTTGTAAGGCGCGACAATCAGGACGGTCATTACGCGAGCGGGGGCGCCGACGTGCGGACGATGCGGGGTTGGTTCCGGGACACGACCGGTGGCCTGCCGGTCACCTTCTGGTACCTCTGGGCCGGCACGCTGATCAACCGGCTCGGCTCGTTCGTCCTGGTCTTCCTCGCCATCTACCTGACCCAGGAGCGCGACTTCTCCGCGTCGCAGGCGGGCCTCGTGATCGGCCTGTGGGGTGTCGGCGGCGCGGTCGGCACCACCGTCGGCGGCACCCTGACCGACCGCTGGGGCCGCCGGCCGACCCTGCTCACCGCGCACCTCGGCGCGGCCACCATGATGCTCGCCCTCGGCTTCGCCCGGGAACTCTGGGCGGTGGCGCTCGGCGCGCTGCTGCTCGGCATGTTCGCCGAGGCCGCCCGCCCGGCGTTCGGGGCGATGATGATCGACGTGGTGCCGGAGAAGGACCGGCTGCGCGCCTTCTCGCTGAACTACTGGGCGATCAACCTCGGCTTCGCCTGCGCCGCGGTCCTCGCCGGCCTCGCCGCCGAGGCCGGCTACCTGCTGCTCTTCGTGGTCGACGCGACCACCACCGTGATCACCGCGCTGATCATCTTCGCCAAGGTCGGCGAGACCCGGCGGGCCCCCGTCGTCGGCGCCCGCCACAAGGGCCCCGGGGCGCCGGCCGGGGCGCTGCGCACCATCCTGGCCGACCGCGTCTACCTGGGCTTCGTGGCGCTCAACCTGTTCGGCGCGCTGGTCTTCCTCCAGCACATCTCGATGCTGCCGATCGCGATGGGCGACTCGGGCCTGAGCCCCGCCACGTACGGCTCGGTGATCGCGCTCAACGGGGTGCTGATCGTGGTCGGCCAGCTCTTCGTACCCCGGCTGATCAAGGGCCGGAGCCGGTCGCACGTGCTCGCCCTCGCCTCCGTGGTGATGGGCGTCGGGTTCGGTCTCACCGCGTTCGCGGACGCGGCCTGGTTCTACGGCCTGACCGTGCTGATCTGGACCGTCGGCGAGATGCTCAACTCGCCGTCCAACGCCACCCTGATCGCCGAGCTCTCCCCCGCCGAGCTGCGCGGCCGCTACCAGGGCGTGTTCTCACTCTCCTGGCAGGTCGCCGGCGCCGTCGCGCCGGTCCTCGGCGGCCTGGTCCGTGAGCAGGCCGGCAACGGCGAGCTCTGGCTCGGCTGCGCGTTGATCGGCGGGCTGATGGCGATCGCCCACCTGGTCTCCGGCCCGGCCCGGGAGCGGCGGGCCGTCGCCCTGCGCGGGGCCACCGGGACCGTCGTGCCGGTGGTGGCGGTCCGACCGCCCGCGCCGGAGGCGGCCGAGGCGGCGGCCACCGCGCCCGCCGAGCCGCTGGTGCCCGGCGCGGACGCCGGCCCGCCTGCCGACCCGCGACGGTCGGCCGAGTCGAGCGGCGTGCGGTGAGTCGGGCGCCCACTCCGGGCCGGCCCGACCGGCGTGCGGTGATCAGCGACACGCTGGCGCGCCGGACCCGGGCTTCCTACGGTCGAGCCTGAACCGTTAACAAACACAACTGTCTGGAGGGACGGGTGCGGGCCCTGCGTCGTTGGCTGGACGACACCGCGGGCGGCCTCCCCGCCACCTTCTGGTACCTCTGGGCCGGCCTGCTGATCAACCGGGCCGGTGCCTTCGCGATGCTCTTCCTGTCGCTCTACCTGACCGATGCGCGCGGCGCGAGCGCGGCGCTGGCGGGCACGGTGGTCGGGGCGTACGGGCTGGGCGGGGCGGGCGGCGTGCTGCTCGGCGGGGTGCTGGCAGACCGGTGGGGACGCCGGGCCACCCTGCTCGCCGCCCACCTGGTCACCGCCGGGCTCATGGTCGCGCTGGCCTTCAGCCGGCACCTGGTGGTGATCGCCGTGCTCGCCGCCCTGGTCGGGTTGGCGCACTCGATGCCCAGCCCCGCCTTCGTCGCGGCGATCGTCGACGTGGTGCCCGATCGGCGTCGCGCCCGCGCGTTCAACCTCCAGTTCTGGGCGTTCAACCTCGGCATGGCGGTGGCCTCGCTGCTGGCCGGCCTGCTCGCCGAGGCCAGCTTCCTCGCGCTCTTCCTGGTCGACGCCGCCGCCACCCTGGTCGCGGCCCTGGTGATCGCCTGGAAGGTCCCGGAAACGCTTGCGCGGGTGCGGGTCGGCCGGGCGGCAGGTGCCGCAGCGGCGGCGGGACACCGGGAGCGGGCGGCACGGCGGCGGGGGCGTCCCCGCGCGCCCGGGCTGCACACGGCCCTGACGGACCGCACCTTCCTCACCTTCGTGGGCCTGACCTTCGTGCTGGCCGTGCTGACCATGCAGACCTCGACGATCATGCCGCTGGCGATGCGGACGGACGGGCTGCGCCCATCGGCGTACGGGGCGGTGGTCGCGCTCGGCGGGGTGCTGATCGTGGTGGGGCAGCTCTTCGTGCCGAGGCTGATCGAGCGGCACCGCAAGCACCACGTCCTGGCCGTGTCGACCGTGCTGCTGGCGGCCGGCTTCGCCGTCCTCGCCGTCGCCGACGACCTGGCGGTGTACCTGGCCGCGGCGGTGGTCTGGACGGTCGGCCAGATGCTCGCCGCCCCGCCGAACGCCCAGATCAACGCCGACCTCGCCCCGCCCGAGCTGCGCGCCCGCTACCAGTCGGTGTTCTACCTGGCGTTCCCGGCGGCGTCGTTCGTGGCGCCCACGCTGGGCGGGGTGAGCCTGCAGTACCTCGGGGACGGGCACTGGCTCGTCGTCGGCGGGCTGGGGCTGCTCGCGGCCGGCTGTCACCTGCTGACGGGTCCGTCCCGCGACCGCCGGGTGGCCGCCCTCCGCGCCGCCCACACCCAGGCCCACCTCCGGCCCGCGACCCCCGCCCGGGCTCCCGCACCGGTGCGCTGATCCCTACGGCCGGCCGCGGTCAGGAAGGCCGGCATCGCCGCGCACCTGGCGAGAGGCGGACGGGCCCCGGGAAAAGCAGAGCGCCCATCACGACGCGTGGTCGTGATGGGCGCTCGCACGGTATGACCGGCGGCGGCGGGCGATACCCACCCCCGTAGGCGTCGCCCGCTCGCGCCGCCGGTCCAAACAGGTGGCCACCGTCCCCCAACGGTGTTGTTCCACCCGTCCCCTGCGCCTCGCTCGGTGCACGGATCTGATCGATCCGCCGCTCCCCCGAACGTTTCCGAGCGTGGCGCGGTGCAATAAAGTTAGTTCGCCCGGATTCCCGATTCAAGCTGGGTCGGCTGTCTCGCCGGTCACAGCACCCGGTGTCCCACCCGGATGTCGCTGCCTCGGTCCTCCGTCGTGGCAAACAGCGGATACCCGTCGGCCATTCCCCCAAACACGTCAGGCGTCCTCACGATCTGGGGATTCCGTACGGAAGAAGTTGCTGGGCCGGCCGTCGCGGAGCTGCTCCTGGTAGATCAGGTTCAGCTTGCGATCGTCGAAGGTGCGGAACCACTCGTCCCAGGTGATCTCGCGGATCCGGCTGCTCTCCCGGTAGCCGGGGATGTTGAACGTGAGCACGCCGGCCCGGCCCTCCCGCTCGGTACCCGCGATCGTCGCCGGCTTCGCGCCGCGCTCCTGCGCCCAGCGCCGGATCACGTCGTGGTCCGCGGTGACCAGACTGCGGCCGGGGCGCTCGGGCCGGTCGGCGGTCGAGGTGATCACCTGCGAGGAACGCACCGACCGCGAGGAGGCTCGGCCGGTCCGGACCGGGGTCGCCTTCGTCGCCGTACCGCCGCGCGCCACGCCGGCCCGCGACGACGCCGGCGCGGACGTCCTCGCCGCCGTGGTCTTCCGGGCCGCCGCCGTGGTGGTCTTCCGGGCTGGCGCGATCTTCTTCGCGGGCGCGGTCTTCTTCGCCGCCGCCGCCCTCTTGGCAGGGGCCGTCTTCTTGGCGGGGGCCGCCTTCGCGGCGGCCTTCCGGGCCGGAGCCTTCTTCGCCGGGGCGGTCTTGTTCGCGGCCTTCGCCCGGCTCGGGGCGGCCTTGCCCGCGGCCCGTCCGGCAGCCGCCTTCTTCGTGGCGGCGGCCCGGCCGGCCGATGCCTTCGTCCCCGTCGCGCGGCCGGCGGGGCCGGTGCCGCGGCGGGCGGCGCCGCCCGCCGGGCGCTCCGCACGTAGGGTCCGCGCCAGCGTCTTCACCAGTTCCGGCTTGCGCAGCGCGGAGATCCCGGAGACCCCGCGCCGGCGCAACTGGCCCCGGATCTCGTCCACCTTCATCCGCGAGATGTCGGACTCGGAGATCCCCGGCGTGTTCGGGGTCTGGTTGCCCGCCTGCCGTTTCGTCCTGGTCGCAGTCCCGCCGCGACCTGAGCTGTTCCGCTGAGCCATGGGATGCTCACGCTCCTCGACAGTTGGTCCTCGGCGCGCGGCGGGTCCCAGTGCCGCACCGCGCGGTGCGGCATACCCGTCAGGACCGGTCCGAACCTCCCGCCGGGGCACCCGCACCGGGAGCGCCGCCCCCGGTGCCGGCGGCCCCCGCGGAGCCCGCGTCGCCAGCGGGGCCGGCGGCGGCCGGGGACGGCTCGAAGAGGTGCGCGAACGCCGCGAGGTTCGCGGTGGATTCACCCCGCTTGACCCGCCACTCCCACTCCCGGCGGATCGAGCTGCCGAAGCCGATCTCCAGCATCGTGTCGAAGGACTCGTCGGCGTACGTCAGCACCGCGCCGAGCAGCCGGTCCAGCTCGTCGGCGTCGATCCCCGCCGGGTTGACCCGGCCGGTCAGGTAGACGTCGCCGACCGCGTCGACGGAGAAGGACACCGCGTACATCCGGGCGTTGCGCTGCAACAGCCAGGCCCACAGCTCCTCGCGGCGCTCGTCCGGTTGGCGCATCACGAACGCCTCGACCCGCAGCGCGTGCTCACCGACGATCAGGTTGCAGACCGTCTTCAGCTTGTGGGTGCCCGGCAGCGTGACCGCGTACGAGCCCGGGCCGGTCGACTCCCAGGCCAGCTCCCGCTCGTCGCAGACCGCCTCGATCAGGGCCGCCAGATCGTCCTTCGCGCTCATCGGCCCACTCTACGGCCGCCCACGCCCCGGCACGGGGGTGGCGGCGGACGGCCCGCCGCCACCGGCGACCGGGCCCGTCACCAGGAGCAGGACATCGCCGCGTCGCCGGCCAGCTCGGAGGCGAGCCGGGCCCGGTGGTCGGCGATCGCCTCGCCGTAGACGGCGAGCAGCCCCGAGGCCGTCCGCTGCCAGGAGAACGCGCGGGCGTGCCGGGCCGCGCCCCGGGACAGCTCGGCCCGGCGCCGCCGGTCGGGCAGCAGGCGGCCGAGCGTACGGGCCCAGTCGACCGGGTCGTGGCCGTCGACGAGCAGGCCGCTGACCTGGTCCCGGACCGCGGTCACCAGCCCGCCGACGGCGGCGGCCACCACCGGCGTGCCGCATGCCTGGGCCTCCAGCGCCACCAGCCCGAAGGACTCGTTGTACGACGGCACCGCCACCAGGTCGGCCGCCCGGTACAGGGCGGGCAGGTCGTCGCCCGTCTGCGGCGGCAGGAACCGCACCCGGTCGGCGACGCCGAGCGAGGCGGCCAGCTCCATCAGGGCGGTCGGCCGGTCCAGGCCGCTGCCGCTGGGGCCGCCGCAGATCACCACGGTCACCTCGTCGGCGAGCGCCGGGTCGCGCTCACGCAGCGCGGCCACGGCACGGACGAGCACGTCCGGGGCCTTCAGCGGCTGGATGCGGCCGACGAAGGCCACCACGTACCCGGTGGCGGGCAACCCGAGCCGGCGGCGGGCGGCGCGCTTGTGCCCCTCGGGGGCGGGGCGGAACCGGTCCAGGTCCACGCCGGGCTCGACGATTGCCACCTGGGCCGGGTCCGCGTCGTACCGGTCGATCAGGTCCCGGGCCTCGACCGCGGTGTTCGCGACGAGCCGGTCGGCCTCGGCGACCACCTGCTCCTCGCCGATGACGCGGGCCTTGGGTTCCGGCCGGTCCCCGGCGGCGAGCTGGGCGTTCTTGACCTTCGCCAGGGTGTGCGCGGTGTGCACCAGCGGCACGCCCCAGCGCTCCTTGGCCAGCCAGCCGACCTGGCCCGAGAGCCAGTAGTGGGAGTGGATCAGGTCGTAGTGGCCCGGTGGGCGGGACGCCTCGGCGCGCAGCACGCCGGCGGTGAAGGCGCAGAGCTGACCCGGCAGCTCCTCCTTCGTGAGCCCTTCGAGCGGGCCGGCGGTGACGTGCCGGACGTGCACGCCGGGGGCCGTCTCGACGACCGGAGGCAGGTCGCCGGAGGTCGCCCGGGTGAAGATCTCCACCTCGACGTCCGCCTCGGCGAGCCGCCGCGCGACCTCCAGGATGTAGACGTTCATGCCGCCCGCGTCGCCGGTGCCCGGCTGGTGCAGGGGCGAGGTGTGCACCGAGAGCGTGGCGATCCGCCGGGGGCGGGGCCACGGACGCGCACCGCGCTGACGACCCACACCGGTGTGCACTTCCGCCACGTCCGCTCCCTCTGTCACGGTTTATGCCGTCCCGCACGCCCGGCGCTTTTCGGACAACGTCCTCGCCGGATGTCATCTTCCCGATCCCGCCCACGTGATGCGCGGGGGCGACCCCCGGGCGTGACGGACCTCATCACCGCGCCGAGGGCGCCCGGCGCGGCCGGCCGGGTGAGAATGGCCGGATGACCTCTGTCGCCGTCGTCACCGGAGCGTCCAGCGGGATCGGCGCGGCCACCGCCCGCCGGCTCGCCGCCGAGGGCTTCCACGTGCTCGCCGCCGCGCGGCGTACCGACCGGCTGGCCGCCCTGATCGCGGAGATCGAGGCAGCGGGGGGCGCGGCCACCGCCGTGTCCTGCGACGTCACCTCCGACGAGTCGGTGGCCGGGCTCGCCGAGACCGCGGCCGCTGCGCCGGGGCCGGTCACCCTGCTGGTCAACAACGCCGGCGGCGCGCGCGGCCTGGACCCGGTCGAGTCCGGGTCGGTCGGCGACTGGCAGTGGATGTACGACGTCAACGTGCTCGGCACGCTGCGCGTCACCCAGGCGTTGCTGCCCGCGCTGGAGGCGTCCGGGGCCGGCACCATCGTGATCGTCTCCTCGACCGCCGGCTTCACCGTGTACGAGGGCGGTGGCGGCTACACCGCCGCCAAGCACGCGCAGACGGCCGTCGCCGGCACCCTGCGCCTGGAGTTGTGCGGCCGCCCGGTCCGGGTGGTGGAGATCGACCCCGGCATGGTGAAGACCGACGAGTTCGGGCTGGTGCGCTTCGGCGGGGACGCCGAGAAGGCGGCGGCGGTCTACGCCGGGGTCGCCGAGCCGCTGGTGGCCGACGACGTCGCCGACTGCGTCGCCTGGTGCGCGACCCGCCCGCAGCACGTCAACGTCGACCGCCTCGTGGTGCGCCCGCTGGCGCAGGCCGCCCAGCACAAGGTGCACCGGGTCGGCTGAGCCGGACCGGCGGTCGACGATGGCGGGCACGGCACGGCACCGGCCGCTCGGTGTGGTGACCCGGGGGACGACCAACCCCAACCGGCTCCGCCGGGTGGACAACTGGATCGTCGAGACCTGCGGGGAGGCGCTGCGCGACGCCGCCGACCCGCTGGTGGTGGACCTCGGCTACGGCGCCACCCCGGTCACCGCCGTCGAGCTGCGCGCCCGGCTCGCCGCCGGGGTCCGTGCCGACGTGCGGGTGGTCGGGCTGGAGATCGATCCCGTACGCGTGGCCGCCGCCCAGCCCGCCGCCGACCCGCCCCGGCTGGCGTTCGCCCGGGGCGGGTTCGAGCTGGCCGGGCTGCGTCCCGCCCTGGTCCGCGCGTTCAACGTCCTGCGCCAGTACGACGAGCGCGAGGTGGCCGGCGCCTGGCGGACGATGACCGCCGCGCTGGCCCCGGGCGGGCTGCTGGTGGAGGGCACCTGCGACGAGCTGGGCCGGCTCGGCGGCTGGGTGCTGCTCGACGCGGACGGTCCCCGGACGCTCACCCTGGCCGCGAAGCTCACCACCCTGGGCACCCCGGCGGAACTGGCCGAACGGCTACCCAAGGCGCTCATCCACCGCAACGTCCCCGGCGAGCGGATCCACGACCTGATCGGGGCGCTCGCCGACGCCTGGCACGCCGCCGCCGGCTACGCCCCGTTCGGCCCCCGCCAGCGCTGGCTCCACGCGGTGTCCGCCGTACGCGGGTCGGGCTGGCCGATCCTCGACGGCCCCCGCCGCTGGCGCCACGGCGAGCTCACCCTCCCCTGGCCCGCCGTCTCCCCCACCTGACGGGGGCGGGGGCGGGGTCAGATGGCGCAGTTGACGAGGACGGGTTCGGGGTGGAGGGTGACGCCGAAGCGGCGGTGGACGCCGTCGCGGATCTCCCGGGCCAGCTCGACCAGGGCGGCGGTGCTGGCGGTGCCGCCGCGGTTGGTCAGGGCGAGGGTGTGCTTGCCGGAGATGGCGGTGCCCTCCGGGCCCGGGTGGCCCTTGCCGAAGCCGGCCTTGTCGATCAGCCAGGCCGCGCTGATCTTCACCATGTCCCCCGGGCAGGGCCACGACGGCGGCTCGCCCAGGTCGGCGGCGCGCTCGCGCAGCAGCTCGTACGCCGCGCGGTCCAGCACCGGGTTGGTGAAGAACGAGCCGACCGACCGGGTGTCCGGGTCGGTCGCGTCGAGCACCATGCCCTTGCCGGCGCGCAGCCGCAGCACCGTGGCCCGGGCGTCGGCCAGCGGCACCCGGTCCCCCACCTCCACGCCGAGCGCCCGGGCCAGTTCGGCGTAGCGCACCGGGCCGGACAGCGGCGAGCGGGCCAGCCGGAAGTCGACCGACAGCACCACCCAGCGGTCGCTGTACTTGAAGATGCTGGAGCGGTAGGCGAAGCCGCAGTCGGCGGCGGGGATCCGCCCGACCGTCCCGTCGACCCGGTCGTGGACCCGCACGCCGGTGATGGTCTCGGCGACCTCCTGCCCGTACGCGCCGACGTTCTGGATCGGGGTGGCGCCGGTCGAGCCGGGGATGCCGGAGAGGCACTCCAGACCGGACCAGCCGTTGGCCACGGTGGCGGCGACCAGGTCGTCCCAGGGCTCGCCGGCCTCGACGCGTACGGTGACCGTCGCGGCGTCCTCGTCGACCACCCGCAGGCCCCGGGAGCGGACCAGGACCACGGTGCCGGGGAAGCCGGCGTCGCCGATCACCACGTTGCTGCCGCCGGCGAGGACCAGGACCGGCTCGTCCCGTTCGCCCGCCTCCCGCACCGCCCGGACGATCTCGTCCGCGTCGGTGCCGGCCACGACGCGTCCGGCCGGTCCGCCCAGGCGCAATGTGGTGTATCGCGCCAGTTCGCACGTGGCGGCGGGTTCGGTGCCGGTTGTCGGCTGGGCGTAGACGTCAGACACGCCTTTCACCCTAGGCTGAGGGGTAGCCGCGGCGCCCACTGGTGGCCCGGTCACCCCCGGGAGGATGGCGATGAGCAGACTGCACGGCACGAAGGACTTCTGGATCGGTGCGCTCCGGGCGGAGGGCCCGGCGTTCGCCGCGGCCGTGGCGGAGGCGCCACCGGAGACCCCGGTGCTGTCCTGTCCCGGCTGGACCGTCGCCGACCTGACCCTGCACCTCGCCGCCATCTACCGCTGGGTGCACTCGTTCGCGGGCGCCGGCGCGGCCACCCGGCCGCCGGGCCGGCCCGAGCGGATCGAGCCGGAGGCCGGCGTCGCCCCGCTCCGGCTCTGGCAGCAGGAGTACGACCGGCTGATGACCCTCTTCGACGCCCTCGACCCGGAGGCCCCGGCCTGGAACTGGGCCCCCCAGCCGAAGAAGGCGGGCTTCTGGCCGCGCCGGATGGCGCACGAGACCGCGGTGCACCGCTGGGACGCCCAGCTGGCGATCGCCGCCGGTGAGCCGGTCGAGGCCAAGCTCGCCGCCGACGGGGTGAGCGAGGTGCTGGACACCTGGCTGCCCGCCGGCCGGCGCCGCACCGCCGGCCAGTGGCACGGGGTGGTGCAGCTCTCCGCGGTCGACGCCGCCCAGCAGTGGTTCCTCCGGCTGCGCGGCGAGGGGGTGGCCCTGCTGGACACCGCCACCATCTTCGACCACGACGACCACCACGCCCGGGCGCAGGTCAGCGGCACGGCAAGCGACCTGCTGCTCGCGCTCTGGGGCCGGGTCAGCTTCGACACGCTCGACGTGGCCGGCGACCCCGCCCTGCTCGAGGGTCTGCGCGTCGGCTGACCTTCGCCGCGGAGCCGGGCCCCGAGGGCTCCGCGCGGTCCCGCCGCACGTCCGCCAGTGGCCGCCCCCGTCCCGGGGGCGGCCACTGGCGGACGCAGCCCTCGCCGGCTCCGGTCGGCGGTCAGCTCCGCCTCGGCCGCCCGGTCCGTGGCCGGCCCGGCGACGGCGGTCTCCGCACGGTATTGAGAGCGCTCTCTTGACACCGCCCCCACCAGGCACCACCCTGTCGTGAGAGCGCTCTCTCAGCTCCGTTCCACCACCTGCCTCACCACCTCAGACGACCTGAGAGGGGTCCGACAGAAATGGGTGTCTTTCCGCGCCGCCGCCTGGCGGCGGTGGCTCTCGTCGCCGCCACCGCGCTGTTCGCCACCGCCGGCTGCGCCGGCGGCGACGAACCCGCCGACGACGGCCAGATCACGCTGACGGTCGACGTGTTCAGCCAGTTCGGCTACGAGGAGCTCTACCAGGAGTACATGGCCAGCCACCCCGGCGTGAAGATCGTCGAGCGGGGCACCGGCACCAACCTCGACGACTACTCGCCGAAGCTGACCCAGTGGCTCGCCGCCGGCAAGGGCGCGGGCGACGTCGTCGCCATCGAAGAGGGGTTGATGGTCGAGTACAAGGCCAACCCCGACAACTTCGTCAACCTGCTCGACCACGGCGGGGCCAAACTCCAGGGCAACTTCCTGGAGTGGAAGTGGAAGGGCGGGATGACCCAGGACGGCAAGCTGATCGGCCTGGGCACCGACGTCGGCGGCATGGCGATGTGCTACCGCAAGGACCTGTTCGCCAAGGCCGGCCTGCCCACCGAGCGCGACGAGGTGTCCAAGCTCTGGCCGGCCTGGCAGGACTACATCAGGGTCGGCGAGCAGTTCAAGGCGAAGAACACCGGCGCGGCGTTCCTGGACGCCGCGACCAACATCTTCAACACCATCGTGCTCCAGACGGCGGGCAACGCGCAGGGCTACCACTACTACGACACCGCCGACAACCTGGTGGTGGACAGCAACCCGGCCGTCCGGCAGGCCTGGGACACCACGATGGACATCGTCGACTCCGGGCTGTCCGGGAGGTACGGGTCCTGGTCCGAGGAGTGGGTCTCGGCCTTCAAGCAGGCCAAGTTCGCCACCATCGCCTGCCCGGCCTGGATGACCGGCGTCATCGAGGGCAACGCGGGGGCCGAGGCCAAGGGCAAGTGGGACATCGCCCGGGTGCCCGGCGACGGCGGCAACTGGGGCGGGTCGTGGCTCGCCGTGCCCGCCCAGAGCAAGCACCGCGCCGAGGCGATCGAGCTGGCGAAGTTCCTGACCAGCGCCAAGGGCCAGATCGGAGCGTTCAAGGCCAAGGGGCCGCTGCCCTCCTCGCCGCAGGCGCTGGCCGACCCGGCGATCGTCGACGCCAGGAACGCGTACTTCTCGGACGCACCGGTGGGGCAGATCTTCGGCGCGGGCGCCAAGACCCTCAAGCCGGTCTACATGGGGCCGAAGAACCAGGCCGTCCGCACCGAGGTCGAGAACGCCGTCCGCACGGTCGAACTCGGTCAGCGCAGCCCCGAGCAGGGCTGGACGGACGCGGTGAACAACGCGAAGAAGGCCGCCGCCAAGTAGCCCGAACCGGACGTGCGGGCGGGTGGGCGCCGGGGGCGCCGATCCCGCCCGCACCGTGAAAGGAGTGATCCGGGCATGGCCGTCCAGCTCGGCGCGCGCCCGCCGGTCGCACCGGCGCCCCGCACCGGCCGGCGTACGCCGGGGATGCGGCTCAGCCGCCTCGACACGAAGTTCTCGCCCTACCTCTTCGTCGCCCCGTTCTTCGTGCTCTTCGCGGTGTTCGGGGTGTACCCGCTGGCCTACACGTTCTGGGTCTCGCTGCACGACTGGGACCTGCTCGGCAGCGACCACCCGTTCGTCGGCCTCGACAACTACAGCCGCCTACTGGCGGACACCGACTTCTGGCACGCGGTCGTCAACACCCTCGGCATCTTCGTCATCTCCACCGTCCCGCAGCTACTGGCCGCGCTCTGGCTGGCCAACCTGCTCAACCGGCGGCTGCGGGCCCGGACGACGTTCCGGATGGCGGTGCTGATCCCCAACATCACCTCGACCGCCGCCGTCGCGATCGTCTTCGGGGTGCTCTTCGGCCGCGAGTTCGGCATGGTCAACTGGCTACTCGACCTGGTCGGGATCGACGCCGTCGAGTGGAAGTCCAACCGGTTCGCGTCCTGGGTGGCCATCTCGGCGATGGTCGACTGGCGGTGGACCGGCTACAACGCGCTGATCTTCCTGGCCGCGATGCAGGCCATCCCGCGCGACCTGTACGAGTCGGCCGCCATCGACGGCGCCGGCCGGGTCCGGCAGTTCTGGTCGATCACCGTGCCGCTGCTCAAGCCGACGATCATCTTCACCGTCATCATCTCCACCATCGGCGGGCTCCAGCTCTTCACCGAGCCCCGGCTCTTCCACTCCGGGACCAACCCGATCCGCGGCGGACCGCTGCGGGAGTCGCAGACCGTGACCATGTACATGTTCGAGAACGCCTTCGCGCCCCACTACAACTTCGGGTACGGCTCGGCGGTGGCGTGGCTGCTCTTCGCGCTGATCGCGGTCGTCGCGGCGGTCAACGTGCTGCTCCTGCGCCGGCTCGGTGCCTCGCGGCCCCCGAAGGTGGACGCGAGGCCGAAGGAAGGATCCCGATGACCCGCCTCTGGGCCGCCAGCCGGCTCACCTACGCCGCGCTGATCGCCGCCGGGGTTCTGTCGATCTTCCCGATCTACTGGATGTTCGTGGTGGCGAGCCGCTCCAACGACGCGATGGGCCAGCTCCCGCCCCCGGTCACCCCCGGCGGCAACCTCGGCGCGAACGTCTCCCGCCTGCTCGGCAACACCGACGCGTACTTCGTCACCGGCCTGGTCAACTCGGCGATCGTGGCGACCACGGTCACCGTCTCGGTGGTCTTCTTCTCCACGCTGGCCGGGTTCGCCTTCGCCAAGCTGCGGTTCCGGGGCCGCAACGCGCTGCTCATGGTGATCATCGCGACGATGATGGTGCCCACCCAGCTCGGCGTCATCCCGCTCTACCTGCTGATGACCAGGCTGAACTGGAACGACCGGCTGCCGGCGGTGATCGTGCCGGCCCTGGTCACCGGCTTCGGGGTGTTCATGATGCGGCAGTACGCCGGCCAGGCCGTCAGCGACGAGCTGATCGAGGCGGCCCGGATGGACGGCTGCGGCACCGCGCGGATCTACTGGAACGTGGTGCTGCCGGCGCTGCGCCCGGCCGCCGCCGTGCTCGGGCTGCTCACCTTCATGACCACCTGGAACGACTTCCTCTGGCCGTACGCCGTCCTCAACGATCCGGAGAACCCGACCGTGCAGCTGGCGTTGCGCACCCTCTCCGACGGGTACTACACCGACATGTCCCAGGTGTTCACGGGGACGGCCATCGCCACCCTTCCGCTGCTCCTGGTCTTCGTCCTGTTCGGCCGCCAGATCATCGGCGGCATCATGGAAGGTGCTATCAAGGCGTGAGCACTCTGCGATTCCCCGAGAACTTCGTCTGGGGCGCGGCGACCGCCGCGTACCAGATCGAGGGCGCGGCCACCGACGACGGTCGCGGCCCGTCGATCTGGGACACCTTCAGCCGTACGCCGGGCAAGGTCCACCACGGGCACACCGGCGACGTCGCCTGCGACCACTATCACCGGTACGCCGACGACGTGGCGCTGATGGCGGAGCTGGGGCTGAAGGCGTACCGCTTCTCGGTGGCCTGGCCGCGGATCCAGCCCGACGGCACCGGCCCGGTCAACCCGCGCGGCCTGGACTTCTACGACCGGCTCACGGACTCGCTGCTGGACCGGGGCATCGACCCGATCGTGACGCTCTACCACTGGGACCTGCCGCAGAACCTCCAGGACCGGGGCGGCTGGACCAACCGGGAGACCGCCGAGCACTTCGCCACGTACGCCACCGCCGTGCACGCCCGGCTCGGCGACCGGGTGCGCACCTGGACCACGCTCAACGAACCGTGGTGCTCGGCGTACCTGGGCTACGGCAACGGGGTGCACGCCCCCGGCGAGCGGGACCCGGGCGCGGCCTTCACCGCCGTACACCACCTGCTGCTCGGGCACGGGCTGGCGGCCCGCGCGCTGCGCACGGCCGGCGCGGAGACCGTCGGGATCACCGTCAACCCGGCCGACGTGCGCCCGGCCGACGCCGACAGCGCCGCCGACGCGGCGGCCGTCCGCCTGGTCGACGGCCTGCACAACCGGATCTTCCTCGACCCGCTGCTGCGCGCGGCCTACCCGGAGGACGTGCTGGAGCACGTGGCCCGGATCGTCGAGCCGACGTTCGTCCGGGACGGCGACGAGAAGCTGATCGCCGCCCCGATCGACCTGCTCGGGGTCAACTACTACGCGCCCACCTACGTCGCCGGCCGGCCGGCCGGCGCGGGCGGCAGCGCGTACCCGGGCACCGAGGGCGCGGTGGAGTTCCTCCCGCCCGTCGGCCCGCTGACCGACATGGGCTGGATGATCGAGCCGGCGGGGCTGACCCGGCTGCTGGAGCGGCTCGCCACCGACTACCCCGGCGTGCCGCTGCTGATCACCGAGAACGGCGCCGCGTTTCCCGACAAGGCCGGCACCGGCGCCCCCGACGGTGCCGGGCAGGTGGTCGACGCCGACCGGATCGCCTACCTCGACGGGCACCTGCGCGCCGCGCACGAGGCGATCTCCCGAGGGGTGGACCTGCGGGGCTATCTCGTATGGTCGTTGTTGGACAACTTCGAGTGGGCCGAGGGTTACCGCCGACGGTTCGGGATCATCCACGTCGACTACCTGACCCAGCGCCGCACACCGAAGTCCAGCGCCCGGTGGTACCAGGAGGTGATCTCCCGGAACGGGCTGTGACGAGGCGGTGGTAACGGGGATGACGACGGCGCAGCGGCCGACACTGGAGGCGGTGGCCCGGCGGGCGGGGGTGTCGCGGGCGACCGTCTCCCGGGTGGTGAACGGCTCCACGACCGTCGCCGAGCCGATCCAGGAGGCGGTCCGCCGGGCGGTGGCCGAGCTGGGGTACGTGCCGAACCTGGCCGCCCGCAGCCTGGTCACCCAACGGACCGACTCGGTCGCCCTGGTGCTGCCGGAGGCCGCCACCCGGGTCTTCTCCGACGACCAGGTGTTCCCGGGCATCATCCGGGGTGCCGCCCAGGAGTTGGAGGCCGCCGACAAGCAGCTCGTGCTGATGCTGGCCGGCTCGCCGGCCGGGCACGACCGGGTGGAGCGCTACACCACCGGGCGACACGTGGACGGGGTGCTCTTCGCCTCGCTGCACGGCGAGGACCCACTGCCCGGCCGGCTCGCCCGGCTGGGCATCCCGGTGGTGTGCAGCGGTCGCCCGCTCGACGGCGCCGACGTGCCGTACGTCGACGTCGACCACGTCGGCGGGGTGACCACGGCGGTCCGGCACCTGATCGCGGGCGGTCGCCGGCGGATCGCCACCATCGCCGGCCCGCAGGACATGGTGGCCGGCATCGAGCGGCTCACCGGCTACCGGAACACGGTCGCCGAGGCCGGGCTGCCGGAGCTGGTGGCGACCGGCGACTTCACCCGCGAATCCGGGACGACGGCGATGCGGCAGCTCCTCGCCGAGCACCCCGACCTGGACGCGGTCTTCGCCGCCTCCGACCTGATGGCGCACGCCGCCCTGCGGGCGCTGCGCGAGGCGGGGCGGCGGGTGCCGGACGACGTGGCGGTGATCGGCTTCGACGACATCGAGACGGCCGCGTACACCGAGCCCCCGCTGACCACCGTCCGCCAGCCGATCGTGGAACTCGGCCGGCGGATGACCCGGCTGCTGCTGCGGCTGGCCGCCGGGGAGGCGATCGAGCGGGCCGTGGTGCTCCCCACCGAGCTGGTGGTCCGCGAGTCGGCCTGACGTGTAAGGAAGGGCACCTTGTTAACGCCTTCTGTATAGGAAGGGCCCCTTCCTAACGCCGCACCCGTCCGGTGCCGGATTAATCCGTAGAGGCGCAATACGGGCGCCGGTAGCGTCGCGCGTGTGACCGCGAACCTGATCCGCGTACCTGCCCTCTCCGACGTCGCCGAGTACGCGTACGCGGCCACGGTCGAGCCGCCGGCCCGGCTCGTCTTCACCGCCGGCGCCTGTCCGCTCGACGCCGAGGGGCGGACCGTGGCGCCCGGCGACCCCGTCGGCCAGGCCCGGCAGGTGATGGCCAACCTGGAGACCGCCCTCGCGGCGGCCGGAGCCCGGCTCACCGACGTCGTCAAGACCACCGTCTACGTGGCGTCGTCCCGGCAGGCCGACCTGGTGGCTGTGTGGGAGGTGGTCCGGGACGCGTTCGGCGACCACGAGCCGCCCAGCACCCTGCTCGGGGTGGCCGTGCTCGGCTACACCGACCAGCTCGTCGAGGTCGAGGCCGTCGCCGCCGTCCGCGAAGGGGCCTGACGTGCGGGTCCGGACCGCCCGCCCCGACGACGCGCCGGCCGTGGTGGCGCTGCGCGCGCTCGTGCACCCCTACCTGGTGCGCGGCGTCGACTCGACCCGGCGCATGATCGCCCAGCCCCCGCCCGGCGAGGACTGGACGGCGTACGTCGTCGAGGTGGACGACACGGTGGTCGGCTGGGCGTCGGCGTACCGCAACGACCGGACCTCGGAGCCCGACGTCGGGGAGGTCCCCACCCTGCACGTGCACCCGGAGCACCGGGGCCGGGGCGGCGGCACCGCGCTGCTGACCGCCGCGCTGGGGCACCTGCGGGACATCGGGGCGCGCCGGGTGCGTACCTGGGCGCTGCCGGAGTCGCTGCCGTTCGCCCGCCGGCACGGGTTCACGCCGAGCCGGGAGCTGCGTTACTCGGCACTCGACCTGCGACCGGCCCCGCCGATGCCGGAGCCGCCTCCGGGCGTACGGCTGCTCCCGCTGACCGACGTGGACCCGCGTCGGGTCTACCTGGCCGAGACGGCGGCGGCGGCCGACGAGCCGGGGGACGTGCCGGCCGACTCGATCAGCTACGAGAGCTGGCGCTCCGAGGTCTGGGACAACCTGGGCCTGGACCGCGCGGCCAGCACGGCGGCCGAGGCCGACGGCGAGGTGGTGGCGTTCAGCCTCGTCAAGCGGGACGGCGACCGGATGTGGTCGGACTACACCGGCACGCTGCCGGCGCACCGGGGGCGCGGGCTCGCCCGCCTGGCCAAGACGGCGGCGCTGTACCGCGCCGCCGCCACCGGGGTACGCGTCGCCTACACCTCGAACGACGAGGCGAACGCGCCGATGCTGGCGGTCAACGTCCGGCTCGGCTACCGCCCGGTCGGATCGAGCTGGTCCTGCCTGCGTGAGCTTTCCTGACGGTCCCGGTCAGCCCGCCGTGATGGGCTGGCCGAGCGAGCGGCGGGCCAGCAGGGTCGCCCCGGCGACGGCGGCCGGCATGACCAGCACCGCGCCGAGCGGGATCAGGAAGCAGACGAAGACCGCCACCCCGAAGCCGAGCGTGGTCGGCCGGTCCGCCTTGAGGATCGACCGGCGCTCCGGCAACCGCATCCCGCGCCGGTAGAAGGGGGCGCCGACCAGTTCCACGGCGAGCAGCCAGCCGCCGACCGCCGCGCCGATCACCGGCACCACGGTCTGGCCGACCACCGGGACGAACCCGGCGGCGAAGAGCGGGATGCCGAACAGCACCGACAGGCCGACCAGCCGTACCGAGTCGGCGAGGCTGCGCCGCAGCGACGGCCAGAACGGCACGTCGACCGCGCCGGGCGTGCCGCCGAGGCGCTCCTCGACCCGTTCGGAGATCTTCTCGTAGAACGGGTCGCCGATGACCAGGGTGACCGCAGTGAAGCTGACCACCGCGAGCAGGCCGCCGATGCCGAGGAAGGCCAGCCCGGCGACCACCCGGACCAGGTTGCGCCAGGTGGCCGACCAGTCGTCGGCGAACGGCGTGACCAGCGCGGCCAGGTCGTCGACGAAGTACGCCAGGGTGGCGAACGCGGCCACGAAGATCGCACCGGAGATCAGCGCCGGCACGATGCCGAGCAGCATCAGCCCGGGGCTGCGGACGTAGAGGCCGAGGCCGCGCAGGAGCAGGCCCACGCCGGTGAAGAACCGGCCGACGGCGCCGGTCACGGGCGCGGCGATACGGGGTGCGTTCACGACCGCAGAGCCTAGTGGTCGCCGCCGGCCGACGCCCCGACAGCGGCCGTACGGCACCGGGGCAGGATGGACGGGTGCGGGCGGCCCGGTTGATCTCGTTGGTGTTGCTGCTCCAGGCGCGGGAGACGATGACCGCGGCCGAGCTGGCGCGGGAGTTGGAGGTGTCCGAGCGGACCGTCTACCGGGACGTGCTGGCGCTCTCGGCCGCCGGGGTGCCGGTCTACTCCGACCGGGGGCGAACCGGCGGCTACCGGTTGCTCGGCGGCTACCGGACCCGGTTGACCGGGCTGACCCGGGACGAAGCGGAGGCGCTCTTCCTGGCCGGACTGCGCGGGCCGGCCGGCGACATGGGGCTCGCCGACGCGGTGGCCTCGGCCGAGTTGAAGGTGCTGGCCGCGCTGCCGCCCGCGCTGCGCGACGCGCCGGCCCGCACCGGGCAGCGGTTCCACCTGGACGTGCCGGGCTGGTTCCGGGAGGTGGGGCCGCCGCCGTGGCTGACCGAGCTGGCCGGGGCGGTCTGGCGGGACCGGGTGGTCGAGCTGCGCTACCGGCGCGGGGACCGCGAGGTCACCCGGGAGCTGTCCCCCTACGGCCTGGTGCTCAAGAGCGGCGTCTGGTACCTGGTCGGCCGGGTCGGCGACGACGTGCGCACGTACCGGGTGGACCGGGTGACCGGCGTCGCGGTGAGCGGGGAGACGTTCGACCGGGACGGGGGCTTCGACCTGGCCCGGTACTGGCGGGAGCAGGCCGAGGCGTTCCTCCGGGGCATGCTGCGGGACCGGGTCACCGTCCGGCTGAGCCCCGCCGGCCTGCGCCAGCTCCGGCACCTGGCCGACGCTCCCTTCGCGTACGACGAGGCGGTCGCCGCCGCCGACGGTCCCGACGGGCAGGGCTGGGTGACGACCCGGCTGCCCGTCGAGTCCGTCGACGTGGCGTACAGCCAGTTGCTGGGGTTGGGGCCGGAGGTCGAGGTACTCGACCCGCCGGGGCTGCGGGCGCGACTGGCCGAGGCCACGTCCCGCGCCGCCACGCTCTACGCGACGCGGGACGTGGCCTCGGCCGGGACGGCGCGGACCGACACCGACGGTCAGCGGTAGCCGGTGACGTCGGCCGGCCGGCCGGGGTCCTGCACCTCGACCAGGTACCGCCAGGCGTCCGGGCGGCTGCCGTCGAGGTCGGTGAAGCCGTACACCTTGGCCAGCTCGCCGCTGGACACTGACCGACCGTTCCAGCGGGCCCGGTCCTCGTCGGCGGCCAGGGCGGCCACCGCGCGCCCGACGAACGCCGGCGACTCCGAGATGGCGAAGTGCGGCTGCTTGTCCAGGGCGTCCCGCCAGTTCTCCTCGGTGACCCCGAAGAGCTCCAGCATCGCCTCCGACCGGAGCCAGCCCGGGGTCAGCGCGACGGCCGTGCACCCGTGCGGCCCCACCTCGTGCGCCCAACTCGCCGCGAGCCGGTTCACGGAGACCTTCGCGAGGTCGTAGAAGACCGAGAGCCGGTAGTTGGCGTCGTTGTACTCCCTGGTGCCGTCGCCGACCTCCACCACCAGGCCGCCGGGGCGGCGGACCAGCAGCGGCAGGGCGAAGTGGCTGGTGATGATGTGCGTGTCGACCGCCAGCCGCAGGGTGCGGAAACCCGCGTCCAGCGGCTGCTCCCAGACCGGTTTCTCCCAGGTGATCAGCGGGTCGCCGCCCCAGATGTCGTTCACCAGCACGTCGAGCCGGCCCTGCTCGGCGTCGATCCGGGCGACCAGGTCGCGCACCTGCTCGGGGACGAGGTGGTCGACCCGGACGGCGATGCCGGTGCCGCCGGCCGCCGTGACCAGCTCGGCGGTCTCCTCGATGGTCTCCGGCCGGTCCATCTCGGAGCGGCCGGCCCGGGTGCTGCGGCCGGTGGCGTAGACGGTGGCGCCGGCCGCGCCCAACTGGACCGCGATCTGCCGGCCGGCGCCCCGTGTCGCCCCGGCGACGAGCGCGATCTTCCCTGTCAGCGGTGTCGTCATGCCCGCCAGCCTGTCAGCGATACCTGACAGCGGAAGTCCGGTTTTCCGCACCCGGGTCCGTGCGTCATGCTCGGCGGCATGCACCTGCTGCTCTCCGGCATCGTCGGCTCGGTCGCGTACGGGCTGGCCGGGCCAGGCTCCGACGTCGACCGGATCGGCGTCTTCGCCGCGCCCACCGTCGCGTTCCACGGCCTGCACCCGCCCCGCGAGTCCGTGGTGACCACCAACCCCGACACGACCCTGCACGAGGCCGCGAAGTGGTGCCGGCTCGCGTTGAGCGGCAACCCGACCGCCACCGAGCTGGCCTGGCTGCCGGACGACTGCTACGAGACCCGGACGGAGTTCGGTGACCGGTTGATCGCCATCCGGTCGGCGTTCCTCAGCGCGCCCCGCGTCCGCGACGCCTACCTCGGCTACGCCGGCCAGCAGTTCCGCAAGCTGGAGTCCCGGGGCGACGGCACGTTCTCGGCCGACACGCGGCGGCGGACCGCCAAGCACGCCCGGCATCTGGCCCGGCTGGTGCACCAGGGCCGGCTGCTCTACACGACCGGCGTGCTGGAGATCCGGCTCGCCGACCCCGGGTGGTTCCGGGCATTCGGCGATCGGGTGGCCGACGGCGAACTGGAGGAGGCGCGCACGCTGCTCGCCGAGACGGAACGCGACTTCGACCGCGCCCGCTCCCCGCTGCCGGACCGCCCCGACGAGGCCACCGTGGAACGCTGGCTGCTCGACGTCCGCGCCGCCCACCTGCCGCCCGAGCTGACCGCGCCCTGAGCCGCGCCCTCACTCCCCCGGTTCCGAGGGATCCGGCGGCGGGCGGCGGGCGGCGGGCGGCGGGCGGCGGGCGGCGGGCGGCGGGCGGCGGGCGGCGGGCGGCGGGGCATTGTCCACGCCGCGCTGTCGAGCTGCCCCGTCCATGGGACCGTTTCGAGGCGGCGGACCGACGGGCCGGACGCGCCGCCGGGGCTGCCCCTATCCGTGGGGCAGCTCGACAGGGCGCGGCAGGACGGGTCTGCGCAGTTGGCCGACCACCGGGGCCCCGCGCCGAGCCCGCCGGCGAACGCCGCCGCACCGAAGCCCGTCGACAGTCCCGCCGCGCCGGGGACTGAGCCCGCCGCGCCGAGGATCTGGCCGTCCGCCGGGACCGGGCCGCAATGCGGTTGGGCCGGCCGGAGCGCGCTGCTAGTCTGCCCAGGCGTCCTCGATCTTGGAAGGGAGGTGGGCACCGTGTCCATCACGACATCGCTGTGCTCCCACCCGGCCGCGAGGACGCCACGGTCCTGACCCGGGAGCACGTCACACCCGGAAGGATCCCCATGACCGACCTGGTCATCCGCCCACTCACCGTGGGCGAGGAAGAACTGTTCGACTCGCTGCCCGACCCCGGCCTGGTGGGCCGCGCCGCGTTCGGCGAGAACTACTCCGACATGGCCGCCGACGGCCAGTACCGTCCCGAGTGGAGCTGGGTGGCCCTGCGCGGCGACGTGGTGGTGGCCCGCGCCGCCTGGTGGGGCGGGCCGAACGACGCCGCGCCGCTGGCCCTCGACTGGTTCGACTTCACCGACCGGGAGGCGGCGGTCCGGCTGCTCCGGACCGCGCCGCTGCGGGCCGAGTACTCGCTCTCGCTGCCGCCCGGCTGGCGGGACGACCCGGCAGTCCGCGCCCAGGCCGAGGCCCGGATCGACGCCGCGACGGCAGCCGGCATGTCGGTGCTCGTCGAGCGGTACCGCTACCGCTGGAAGCCGGAGTGCGGGCTCCCCGCCCGCCCCGGCCGGCTGGAGTTCCGACCGGAGCCGGACGACGCCGTGATCCTCGACGTGCTGCGCCGGGTGGGCGAGGGGAGCCTCGACGCGCACACCCGGCACACCGCCGCCGAGCACGGGCCGGACGCGGCGGCGCAGGAGGAACTCGACCTGTTGCGCTGGCTGCCGAGCCCGCGCGACTGGTGGCGGCTGGCCTGGACGCCCGAGGGCGAACTGGTCGGCGTCACCGTGCCGGCCCGCAACCACAGCGACCCGATCGTCGGCTTCGTCGGCGTGGTGCCCGAGCAGCGCGGGCGCGGGTACGCGTACGACCTGTTGGTCGAGGCCACCAACCTGCTGGTCGAGGCGGGGATGAAGGAGATCGTGGCGGCCACCGACCAGACGAACCACCCGATGGCCGCCACCTTCGCCAGGGCGGGCTACCCGATCGAGCGGGAACGGATCGACCTGGTGTGACGGCTCGGCTCCCGGCGTCGGTGTCCGGCGCCGGGAGCCACCGGGTCAGTCGGTCAGCCGTACGCGGACGCGGCGGTTGGCACGGCCCTTGCTCTCCACCTTGACCACCTGCACCTTGCCGATCTGGGCGGTGGAGGCGACGTGCGTGCCGCCGTCGGCCTGGACGTCCAGCCCGACGATGTCGACGATCCGGACCTCCTGCTCGTCCGGCGGGATCAGGTTGGACTGGGTCCGGATGATGTCCGGCAGGGCGAGCGCCTCGGCCCGGGGCAGCACGCGCACGGCGACCGCCCGGTCGGCGGCCACCTCGGCGTTGACCAGCTCCTCGATGCGGCTCTTGAAGTCGGGCGGCACCTCGGGCAGGTTGAAGTCCATCCGGGCCTCGCCCGGCTCCATGTTGCCACCGGTGACGAGCGCGCCGAAGTCACGGAACACCACTCCGCAGAGCACGTGCAGCCCGGAGTGGGTCCGCATCAGCCGGGTGCGCCGCTCGTCCTCGACGGCGCCGGTCACCGCGGTGCCGGCCGGCGGCAGCGGGTCGCCCTCGGCCGGGATCAGCCAGAGGTCGTCGCCCTTGCGGGTGCCGACGATCCGGGTCTGCACCCCCTGCCAGAGCAGTACACCGTGGTCCGGCGGCTGTCCGCCACCGCCCGGGTAGAACGCCGACCGGTCCAGCACGATGCCCTGCTCCGGGTCGGCGTGCAGCACGGTGCACTCCCACTCCCGCAGCGTCGGGTCGGCGAGGTCCAGCCGGTGCGTACGACCGTGGTGTGTGACGCCCATGTCAGGGCACATTACTCGTTGAGGAAGGCGGATATCCGGCTGCGCAGGTCGGCGCGTTCCGTCCAGAGGACGCCGGGCCGGTCGTACACGTGCAGGGTGGCCCGGGGCAGCGCAGCCGCGAGCTGCTCGGCGACCTCGGCCGGGTGCAGGTCGTCGCCAGCGCAGCCGATCACCAGGGCGGGCGCGGTGACCGCGGCCAGCGACCCGGCGTCGCGCAGCGGCGCCTGCTCGGGCAGGCTGGCGAGCCCGGGGGCGAGCCCGTCGCGGAGGAGCTGGTCGAGCCGCTGGCGCAGGTAGGCCCAGCCGGCCGGGGTGTTGCGTACCGCCGACGGCAGCTCCGCCTGGACCACGTCGGCGACGGCGGAGGCGTCCCCGCTCTCCACGGCGTCGAACAGCGCGGTCAGCCGGGCCCGGGCGACCTCGCCGCGCGGCCGGTCCAGCACCGCCGGCAGGAAGAAGACCAGCCGGTCGAAGCGTTCGGGGCTCTCGGCGAGCAGCCGGCAGAGCGCCCCCGCGCCGAGGCTGGCGCCGAAGGCCCGGGTGGCGCCGCCCAGGTCGGCGACCGCGCGCAGGTCGCGGGCGAGGTCCAGGTAGCTCCACTGGCCGGGCGGCGCGTCGGAGCGGCCGTGCCCGCGGAACTGGAAGAAGAGCTTGCGGCCGGTCACCCCGCTGCCGAACGGCCGGGTGGTGGCGATGCCGTTGCCCAGCCCGTGGGCGAACACGGTGGTCGGGTCACCCGCCCCGGTGACGAGCTGCTCCAGCCGTACGCCGTGCGGCGTGGCGACCAGCTCGGTCTCCGGCTCTGGCAGGGCCGGCCTGCCGGTGCGCGGGGCACCGGGGCCGGGCCCCCAGGTGCGGGGCCCGCCGTCCGGCGGGGGCGGCCAGCGGAAACCTCTCACCAGAACCCTCTGCCGTCGCTCAGGTCGCGCAGGCCGACCCGGACGTCGAGCAGGTAGATGAGACCCGCCGCGATGCCGATCAGGCCGAAGAGGCTGATCGGGCCGAAACCGAGCAGGGTCAGCACCAGACAGACGGCGAGGATGGCGACCCAGCCACCCTTGGGCAGGGTGCCGATGGCGGCGAAGGCGTCGGAGCGCTGGGTGATGGCGTGCACCAGGGCGACGCCCTGCACGATCAACGCGAACACGAGCAGGATCAGCTCGATCACGTAGCGGACTTCGAAGGCGAAGAGCGGCGCGGCGTGGGCCATGACGGCAAGCTTATGCCGGCGACCCCGGAAACGTCCGACAGGACGCCTCCGGGGTCGCCGACGCAGCGGGACTACTCGGCGGCCGGGCGGGTCCGCTTGGTGGCCCGGGGCAGCTTCGCCGACGGCGTGGCGGCCGGCTTGGGGGCGGCCTTGGTGGCGCGCGGGGCCCGGGTCGCCTTCTTGGCGGCGGCGGGCTTGGCCTCCACGACCTCGGCCACGTCGGCCGGGGTTGGCACCTCGGCGACGGCCGGGGCGACCACAGCGGCCGGGGCGGTCTCGGCCGGCTTGACCTCGGCCTCGGTGGCCTCGATGTCGGCGTTCACGGTCTCGGCGGCCTCCAGCACGCCGGCGCCGACGACCCGCTCACCCCGGGCGACCAGCGCGACGTACGCGGCCTGCGCCCGCTCCTGCGCGGCCTGGGCGCCGGCGACCACCACGGCGGCGTTGCGGGTCGCCACCTCACGCAGCTTGTCCAGGTCGGCGACCTCGCGGAGCTTGTTCAGGTCGGCGACCTCGCGCAGCTTGTCGAGGTCGGCCGCCTCGCGGAGGCGCTTCAGGTCGAGGTCGGACGAGGCGGCCTTCTCCCGCAGGCCACTGGCGGTCAGGTTCGCCGTGCGCAGCGTGTCGTTGGCCTTCTGCCGCAGCTCGAAGCCGGTGACGACGGCCTTGCCGCCCAGGTCGGCGACGACCCTGGTGCCGAGGTCGGACACCACGGCGGGAAGCTTGCGGAGCTGCTGGAGGGCCAGCTCGCCCGCGCCGGCGGCGGCGTAGATCGGGGCCGGGATGCGGTGGGTCTTCGGCTGGGTCATCACTTCTCCTCTTCGGCCGCGTCGGCGGCCTTCCGGACCGCCCTGCGGGCGGCCTTCTTCGCGGGGGTGTCGGTCGGAGCGGGAGCGGGGCCGGCCTCGGTGACGGCGACCGACTCGAGGACGGCCTCGGTCGGGGTGCCCTCCGGCGTGGTGGGTCCGGTGGCGGCGAGGTTGGCCAGGTCCGGCGCCTCGGCGGCCTCGGGCGCGCCCGGGGCGGCACCGTCCGGCGTGGCGCCGGCGGCCGCCGCGGTCGCCTCGGCGAGGCGCGCGTTCTCCCGCCGGAACGTCTCGTAGATCTGGGTGAGCGACTGCTTCTGCGCCATCGTCAGGTCGGGGTCGACCGCGATGGCCGCGAGCACACCCTGGCCCTCCTTGTCGTCGAGCAGCCCGGCGCGCAGGTACATCGCCGGGGTGGAGACCCGCAGCGCGCTGGCGAGCTGCTGGAGCACCTCCGCGCTCGGCTTGCGCAGGCCGCGCTCGATCTGACTGAGGTACGGGTTGCTGACCCCCGCCTGCTCGGCGAGCTGTCGGAGCGAGATCTTCGCGTTGCGGCGCAGGTCGCGAATGAACCCGCCGACGTCGGGAAGGTCCTTACCAGTGGCCATACCCCGACGGTAGCCCGCCCTGCTAGCTCCTGCAAGCAAAGTGCTAACCAGAGTTAGCGAGGTCTCACCTGTGTGAGTTGCGTGCCCGAACGTCACCTGCGTACCTTCCTCCGATGACCAAGATCGAGGTGAACGGCGCGCTGCTCGCGTACGACGACACCGGCAGCGGCACCCCCGTCGTCCTGCTGCACGCGGGGATCGCGGACCGCCGGATGTGGCGGGGACAGATCGGCCCGCTGGCCGAGCGGCACCGGGTGATCGCCCTGGACCTGCGCGGCTACGGCGACTCGGAGCTGCCACCCGCCCCGTTCGCCCACCACGACGACGTGGCGGGGCTGCTCGACGCGCTCGACCTCCCCCGGGCCGCCCTGGTCGGCTGCTCGTTCGGCGGCGCGGTCGCCATCGACACCGCGCTGGCCCACCCCGACCGGGTGACCGCGCTCGCCCTGCTCGGCACCGCCGTCTCCGGGCACGAGTGGTCCGAGGAGGCGAACGGCCTCTGGGACACCCTGGTGGGCGAGGTCGAACCGGAGGACTTCGCCGCCAGCGCCGCCGGTGAGGTGCGGTTCTGGGTGGTCGGCCCCGGACGCCGCCCGGAGGACGTCGACCCGGAGCTGGTCGCGTTCGCCGTCGAGATGGACCAGCGGGCGCTCGCCGCCGAGCAGGCCCTCAGCGCGGTGGACGTCGCCGAACTCGACCCGCCCGCGATCGGGCGCCTCGGCGAGCTGCGGGTGCCGGTCCTGGTCACCGCCGGCGCCGCGGACGTGCCCGACATCAGCCGGCTCGCCGACCGGATCGCGGCCGAGGCACCGGGCGCGACCCGCCTGCCCGACGTGCCGGACACGGCCCACCTGCTGCCGCTGGAGCGTCCCGCCCCGGTCAACGCCGCCCTGCTCGATTTCCTGCCCTGACGCCCGACCCGGCCCGGTGCCCGGCCGTCGGCGCGCTGACCGTCGCGGCGTCGCCGGGCCGGGCGCGCGGCGGCGGCTACCAGACGGGGCGTACGGCGCCGACCGGGAGGCCGCCGCCGAATAGCGGCACCTCGGCGTACTCGGCCAGCACCGGGGCGTCCAGGCCGAGGCGGCGCAGGGCGGAGACCAGCACCGGCATCCGCGCCCGGCCCGCACCGTCGTCGATCTTGAGGGCGACCGCGCCGATCCCGGGCACCGCGGCGGCGATGACGCCCTCGGCGCCCACCTTGGCGAGCAGCCCGGGGACGCCGCGCATCAGCCGGGTGTCGTCGGCCTGGGTGCCACCGACGATCTCCGGATGGGCGCGCATCGCGTCGGCCACCGTCCGGGGCACGGAGCCGGGCTCCGCCGAAACCAGCCGGAGGTACGCCCCGGCCAGGCCGGTCAGCGACACCGCGAGCACGGGAGCGCCGCAGCCGTCCACCCCGACCGCCGCCGCCCGCTCACCGGTGAACTCCTCGACCGCGTCGCGGAGCCGCTGCTGCAACGGGTGCTCCGGGCGCCAGTAGCCGTCGAGCGGCCAGCCGGCCGCCAGGCAGGTCAGCAGCATCCCGCTGTGCTTGCCGGAGCAGTTCATCTGCGTACGGGTGGGACCGCCGCCGGCGCGCAGCACGGCGGCCCGCGCGTCCTCGCCCACCGGCAGGTCCGGCGGGCAGTGCAGGGCCGACTCGTCCAGCCCCGCGCCGGCCAGCAGCGCGCCGACCCGGGCCAGGTGGAAGTCCTCCCCGGCGTGGCTGGCCGCGACCAGCGCCACGTCCGCCGGGTCGGTCAGCGACAGCCCGGCGCGGAGCATCCCGACCGCCTGCATCGGCTTGTTGGACGAGCGCGGGAAGACCGGGGAGGTCACGTCCCCGGCACCGGCCACCGGCGCGCCGTCGGCGTCGAGCACCACCACCGAACCCCGGTGCACGCCCTCGACGAACCCGGACCGGACCACCTCGGCGAGCGGCACGCCGCCCTCGTACGTCTTTCCCACGGTGTGGACGGTACCGACCGCCCGGCCACCCTCGGCGGGCGGGTGACCAGGCAGTCGACACCCGGGCGTACAGGAGTGCCGGCGGGGCCGCCGCTTACCGCCCGGCGGCCGGCACGCCGAGCAGCCCACGCGCCTCGGCGGTGGTCAACGGCGGCCGCTGGGCGAGCTGGGCGAAGCCGACCGCCCGGGCGACGAGCTGCATGTTGGACTCCACCGGGCGGCCCTTGGCGTAGGTCACCGTGTCCTCCATGCCGACGCGCAGGTGCCCGCCGGCCGAGAGCGACGCCAGCATGACCGGGATGGTGCTGCGGCCGATGCCGGTGGCCGAGAAGGTCGTGCCCTCGGGCAGGTCGCGCAGCGCCTGGTGGGCGGCCACCAGCGCCGAGGTGGTGCCCGGCATGCCGCCCGGCACGCCCATCACGAAGTCGACGTGCACGTGCCCGCCGGCCGGCAGGCCGTACTTGCCGAGCAGGCGCTGCAGGGCCGTCAGGTGACCGAGGTCGAAGATCTCGTACTCCGGCACGATGCCGCGCTCCTGCATCCGGGTGTGCAGGTCGACGATGAACTCCCAACGGTTGAGGAAGACGTCGTCGCCGAAGTTGAGCGTGCCCATCGTGCAGGAGGCCATGTCGGGCTCCGCGTCGAGCACGGCGAGCCGGTCGGCCTCCGGGTCGGTCACCGCGCCGCCGGAGGAGAGCTGCACGATCAGGTCGGTGCTCTCCCGCAGCGCCGCCACGGTCTCCCGCAGCCGCCCCTGGTCCAGGGTCGGCTTCGCCTCGTCGTCGCGGATGTGGACGTGGATCACGGCGGCGCCGAGCGCCTCGCACTCCTTGGCGGTGAGCAGCAGCTCGTCGAGCGTCACCGGCAGCGCCGGCACCTCCGCCTTGGCCGACTCCGCGCCGGTGGGGGCAACCGTGATCAACGTCCCTGTCGTCATGCCCGGATCGTAGACCGAGGCCAGGGAGCCAGTCGACCGGAACTTTTCCGGCCTCAGCGCCGCGAAGGAGAGATTCTTTCGCCGCCGGAGCGCTAGGCCGGATCGATCGCGGCGGCGGTCTCGCCGACGAGCAGGCGGGCGTCGTCGGCGACGTTGCGCTTGACCACGGCCAGGGCGACCTGGCCCAGCTCGTGGTGGTGCACGGCGGTGCCGACGAAGCCGACCGCCCGGCCGTCGAGGGTCACCGGCGTGCCGGCGACCGGCGGCTGGTCGGTGGTGACCCCGTCCAGGTGCAGCAGGACGAGCCGACGCGGCGGCCGGCCCATGTTGTGCACCCGGGCGACGGTCTCCTGGCCCCGGTAGCAGCCCTTGTCCAGGTGCACGGCGGGGGCGACCAGGTCCACCTCGGCCGGGATCGTCCGGTGGTCGGTGTCCACCCCGACCCGGGCCCGCCGGGCGGCCACCCGCACCGCCTCGTACGCCCACAGCCCGGCCACCGGCACCCCGTTGCCGCGCAGCTGGGTGACCACCTGTTCCATCGCGGCCCGGGGCACGAGCAGGTCCACGCCCAGCGGGCCGCGTCGCGCCCACCCGCCGACCGGCAGCGGCTTGACGTCGTACAGCGCGGTCGGCCGGGGCGGCACCTCGCCGGAGCGGAACTTCGGGCCGGGCACCGCGACCACGTCGGGTGCGGCCAGCCCGGTCGCGCCGAGCGTCTCCACCGCGGCGGGGGCCGCCGGCCCGACCAGCGAGAGCAGCGCGTGCTCGCCGGTCGCGTCGCGGGGCTCGACCCGGCTGAAGAACCGCATCTTCTCCAGGTAGGACAGCAGGCCGGTGGTGGCGCCCGGCTCGGTGTCGAGCCAGGTGGTCACGCCGTCCTCGGCCACCATGGCGTGCTGCTCGACGTGCCCGTGCGGCGAGAGCACCAGCAGCTCGGTGCCCTGGCCGGCGGTGAGCTGCGCCAGGTGCTGGGTGGTGAGGGTGTGCAGCCAGCCGATCCGCTCCTCGCCCGGCACCGCCACGACGCCCCGGTGCGAGCGGTCGACCAGGCCGACCGCGGTCTCGAGGGTGCGCTGCTCGCGCATCGGGTCGCCGTAGTGCGCGGCCACCCCCCGGACGCCGGCCGCCAGGTGCGCCGGCTCGGGCTGGTCCCGGCTGGCCTCGTCGATGCTCTCGACGCTCACCGCGCCCGCGATGTCGATCATTTCCGGTCCCCGTTCTCGCAGCGGTCGCAGACGCCGAAGAGGGAGACGTGGCCGATGTCCACCCGGAACCCGCGCTGCTGCGCCAACCGGTCGGCCAGCGGGCGCAGCAGCTCCGGATCGATCTCGTCGATCGCGCCGCACTCCCGGCAGACAAGGTGGACGTGCTGGTCCTCGCCGGCCGCGTGGTAGGTCGGCGAGCCGTGCGAGAGGTGGGTGTGGGTGACCAGGCCGAGCCGTTCCAGCAGCTCCAGCGTGCGGTAGATGGTGGTGATGTTGACCCCCGCGGCCACCTCCCGGACGGCCGTGTGCACCTGCTCCGGGGTGGCGTGCCCCAGGTCGAGCACGGCCTGGAGGACCAGTTGCCGCTGCGCCGTCAGCCGCAGCCCACGGGCGCGGAGCATTTCCGCGAGGGAGGATTCGGACACCGTCCGATCATAGTTCGCCCGACCGCCCCGGCCGCCGGGTCGAACGGCCCGTCGAGTTCCCGCGCCACCGGTGCCGGCGTCGGGCGGGCGGTAACCTCCCCGCACCGGGCGGCGGCGGTGCGCAGGCCCGCCGCTACGCTCGGCGGTCATGGTGGCGTCGAGGATCGCCGTGCCGGGGCGCGGGCTGGTGCCACCCGGGGAGCCGGTGCTGCGCGGCGACGACCGGGGTGTGCTGCACGGCGACGGGCTCTTCGAGACCATGCACCTGCGGGGCGGGCGGCCGTGGCTGCGCGACGCCCACCTGGCCCGGCTGGCCCGGGCGGCGACGGCCGTCGAGCTCACCCTGCCCCCCACCGACGTGCTGGTCGACCTGCTGGAGACCGTGAGCGCCGGCTGGCCGGCCGAGGTCGAGGGCGCGCTGCGGCTGGTCTGCACCCGAGGCCCGGAGGGCGGCGGCCCGCCGAGCGTTTACGCCACGCTGGGCGAGGTGCCGGCGGCGACCCGCGCGGCCCGCCGGGACGGGATCACCGTCGCCACCCTGCCGCTCGGCGTCGCGGCGCGGGCCCGCGCCGCACTCGACTGGTTGCCCGCGGGAGTCAAGTCCACGTCGTACGCGGTGAGCACCGCCGCCCGCCGCTGGGCGGCCCGCAGCGGGGTGGACGACGCGCTCTGGGTCTCCTCCGACGGGTACGCCCTGGAGGGCCCGACCGCCAACCTGGTCTGGCTGGCCGGCGACACCCTCCGCACCGTGCCCGCCGCCGAGACGGGCGTCCTGCCGGGCGTGACCGCCGCCTGGCTCCTCGCCCACGCCCACGAACTGGGCCTGCGCGCCGACGAACGCCTCGTCACCCCGGCCGGGCTGCACTCCGCCGACGGCGTCTGGCTCACCTCGTCCGTCCGTGGCCTGGCGGAGGTCCGCACCCTGGACACCGTCCCGCTGCGCCGCTTCCCGCACACGCCCGCCCTCCAGGCCCTACTGGGCTTCCCCCTCCCCTGACCGGGGAGGGGGACGGGTCGGGCGGGTCAGCCGGCCACGCGGGTGAGGCGGGCGGAGAGGTGCGGCGAGAGGCCGTGGCCGACGGCGGCCATCTCCTGGGCGTAGAGCAGCGCGCCCTCGACGATGCCGAAGAGGCGGTGACCGGCGGTGACCTCCTTGGCGGTCGCCGTCCGGACCACCGCGTCGGTCACGAATTCGAGCTGGGTGCCCTTGCGCTTGCCGATGTGCAGCTCCATGACCCCGGTCGGCGTGGTCATCAGCGCTTCCAGCTCGTCGGTGACCCGCTCGCCGTCCATCACCGGCCGCCACCAGCCGACCTCACGGCCCGCCGGGCGGACCGGCCTGCTCTGCTCGTCCAGGATCCAGGCGCGCGACTCGTAGAACAGGAACGGCCGGCCGTCGTGGCTGATCCGGATCTCCTGGGCGTAGTCGAAGTCCTCGATCGTGGGGTAGCCGCCCCGGCCACGGCCACGCCACACCCCGACGTACGGCAGCAGGCCGTCCAGCGACGGGTGCAGCTTCGGGCCGACCCGCAGGTCGTGGCTCTCCTCGTACGGGTACGGGTCGACCGGCGGCGCGTTCAGCCACGGCGGCGGCTGCAGGGGGTTCTCGTCGCTCACCGGTTCACTCCGCCTCTCCCCGCCAGCGGCCACGACGGCTCACCAGCGTCCTCTCGATATACGTACGGCCAGGTAGACCAGGCCACCGGCGAGCGCGCCCAGGCCGGCGACCAGCAGGCTGACGAACCCGATCTCGGTAACCATCGCGACCATCCTATGCTGGGCCCCATGGCCCGCACTCTCGTCGTCAAGGCCACCGCCGGCGTGGACGCCCCCGAGCGGTGCGCGCAGGCATTCACCGTCGCCGCCACCGCGGCCGCCGCCGGGGTGCACGTGTCGCTCTGGCTGACCGGGGAGTCGACCTGGTTCGCGCTGCCGGGCCGGGCGCAGGAGTTCGAGCTGCCGCACTCGGCCCCGCTGGCCGAACTGCTGCACGTGATCCTCACGACCGGCACGGTGACCGCCTGCACCCAGTGCGCCGCCCGTCGGGACATCGGCCCGGACGACGTGCTGCCGGGCGTCCGCATCGCGGGCGCGGCGGTCTTCGTCGAGGAGGCGATGGCCGAGGGGGCGCAGGCGCTGGTCTACTGACCCTCACCCCTCGATACCGTCCCGGCAGTTCGGGCGAATGCCTACGATTCGGGTGTGACCGAGGCGACGGAGCGGTTCTTCGAATCACTGCCGGCGCGCGCCCCGCAGGTGCTGCGCAGTCCGGTCAGCGGGACGATGCAGATCGACCTCGCCCGGGGCAACCAGACGGCGCACTGGCTGGTCCGGCTCCAGCCGGGCGCGATCGACGTCAGCCGCAACCGGGGGCCGGCCGACGCGATCTGGTACACGAGCGAGGAATTGTTCGACCGGCTCGTCACCGGCCGGGCCCAGGCGATCTCGAGCGTGCTGCGCAACGAGAGCAGCTTCAGCGGCGAGGTCGTGCTCCTCCTGGTGTTCCGCCGCTTCTTCCCCGACCCGCCCGGCACCCGGGATCCCCGCGAGGTCGTCCGCGAGCAGGCCGGACGGCTCCGGTGAGGGAGTCGGTCAGCATCCTGGACGGCAACACCTTCCTGGTCAGCGACCGGCACGGCGACATCGAGCCGTCCCTCGACTTCCCGACGGGGCTCTTCTCCTTCGACACCCGGTTCCTCTCCACCTGGGTGCTGACCCTCGACGGCGAGCGGCTGCACGCGCTCAGCGTCGACGACGCGGAGTCCTTCCGCACCCGCTTCTTCCTCGTCCCGGGCGAGCCGACGCACTACCTGGACGCGAAGGTGTCGGTGATCCGGCGCCGGTCCATCGGCGACAGCTTCGAGGAGGAACTGACGCTGCTCAACCACGCCGGGAGGGAGACGGAGTTCACCGTCCGGTTGGACATGGGCGCCGACTTCGCGGACCTGTTCGAGATCAAGCACGTCCGGCAGAAGCACGGCCACAGCACCGCCATCGTCGGCGACGAGGAGCTGCGCCTCACCTACCGCCGGGAGAACTTCCACCGCGAGACGGTGATCAGCTCCAGCGCGCCCGCGCACGTCGAGGTGTCCGGCATGACCTTCCGGATCCGCCTCGCCCCGCACGGCGAGTGGCGCACCCGGCTGCGGGTGGCCACCGTCGTCTACGGGGCGCGCGGCGAGGACATCCGGGCCAGCCTGCCGCTCTACGGCGGCAGCCGCACCTCGCCCGCGATCCGGGCCGAGCACGACGAGCTGATCGCCCGGGCGCCGAAGCTCGGCTGCGACTGCCAGCCGCTGGCCGGGGCGTACCGGCAGAGCCTGGCCGACCTGGCGGCGCTGCGCTACGAGTCGATCACCCTCGGCGTGCGGCTGATGGCGGCCGGGCTCCCGTGGTTCATGACCCTGTTCGGTCGGGACAGCATCATCACCTCGCTCCAGGTGGTGCCCTTCCTGCCGGAGCTGATCCCGGCGACCATCCTGATGCTGGCCGGCCTCCAGGGTTGCCGGATCGACGACTTCCGGGACGAGGAGCCGGGCAAGGTCCTGCACGAGCTGCGCTACGGCGAGACGGCGGGCTTCGAGGAGCAGCCCCACTCGCCGTACTACGGGTCGGCGGACTCCACGCCGCTGTTCGTCATCCTGCTCGACGAGTACGAGCGGTGGACCGGCGACGCCGGGCTGGTGCGGCAGTTGGAGGCCCAGACCCGTGCCGCGCTCACCTGGATCGACACGTACGGCGACCTGCTCGGGACCGGATACCTGTGGTACCAGACGCGCAACCCGCAGACGGGGCTGCAGAACCAGTGCTGGAAGGACTCCTGGGACTCGATCTCCTACCACGACGGCCGGCTGCCCGGCTTCCCCCGCGCCACCTGCGAACTCCAGGGGTACGCGTACGACGCGAAGATCCGCGGCGCGCGGCTGGCCCGGACGTTCTGGGGCGACCCCGCGTACGCCGACCGGCTGGAACGGGAGGCGGCCGAGCTGAAGATGCGGTTCAACCGGGACTTCTGGATCCCGGAGCGGGAGTTCTACGCGCTCGCCCTCGACGCCGACGGCCAGCACGTGGACGCGCTCAGCTCCAACATGGGGCACCTGCTGTGGAGCGGCATCGTGGACGAGTCGCGGGCCGGCCGGGTCGCCGAACACCTGCTGGGCCCGCGGCTCTTCTCCGGCTGGGGCGTACGGACCCTCGCCGACGACCAGGGGCGCTACAACCCCGTCGGCTACCACGTGGGGACGGTGTGGCCGTTCGACAACTCGATCATCGCCTGGGGCCTGTGGCGGTACGGGTTCCGCCGGGAGGCCAGCCAGATCTGCGAGGCGATGCTGTCCGCGTCCCGGTTCTTCGGGGGGCGACTGCCGGAGGCCTTCGCCGGCTACGAGCGGAGCCTCACCGAGTACCCGGTGGAGTACCCGACCGCGTGCAGCCCGCAGGCCTGGTCGGCGGGCACCCCGCTGCTGCTGCTACGGGTGATGCTGGGGCTGGAGCCGCAGGGCGAGCACCTGATCATCGATCCCGCCGTGCCCGAGGGGATGGGGCGGGTCGAGCTGCTCGACATCCCCGGCCGCTGGGGTCACGTCGACGCGCTCGGGCGCAGCCGCAGCCCGCACGACCACGCCCCCGGCCACTGACCGCCGGTCTCAGGCCGGACAGCCGGTGGTGGCGGAGAGGGCGACCCGGTCACCCGAGAGACCGGCGATGACCATGACGCCGCCGCGCCGGTAGGCGTACGCCTCGGGGGTTTGCAGCATCGGGACGCGGGCGACGGGGGCCAGCGCGGCGGCCAGGGACGGCGGGGCCGGGACGGCGACGGCGCGGGCGGTGCGGGCGGCGCCGCCGGCGGGGCAGGGCGCGACGACCACCTCGGGGGCCGTTCCGGCCGGGCCGCCGAGGGCCCGCAGCGCCACCGCCAGGGCCTCGGTCTCCGCGCCGGTGGTGCCGGTCGCCGGCGCGGCGTAGCCGTCGCCGATCGGCCGGCAGCCCGTGTCGGCGGTCAGCCGGACCCGGCCGTCCCCGGCGACCGTGCCCTCGACGGTGACGAACTCGCCCGCGTCGGCGCGCAGCCGGGGGCCGTCATCCGAGGTCACCCGGACGCCGGCCCGCCAGTGCCCGGGGAGCCGGTCCGCGACCCGCTCCAGCAGGGCCCGCTCCAGGCCGACGGGGACGAACACGTCCACCCCGCGGGTCAGGATGGCGCCGTCGGCGAACGGCGTGACCCGGCAGCCCCGCTCGATCTCGGGCGGGGTCAGCACAGCGGTGTCGCCGGCCGCCGCGACCAACTCGCCGGCCGCGCGGTCGACGACCGGGCCGGCCTCGGCCAGGCTGCGCTGCTCCCGGACGGTCGGCGGGTCGTCCCGCACCGACGCCCAGGTGAGCACCGTCAGCAGCACCGCCCAGGCCACGGTGGCGGCGAGCAGCCAGGGCAGCCACCGCCGGGACGCCGGCCGGTCGGGACCGGTGGGCGGGGCCTGCCCCGCCGCTACGACACCGTTCACGACGCCATCGTGTCACGCCGGTGGAACGCGCCCGGAGACGGTCGTGGCCCGCCACCCTCGGCGAGGGGACGGGCCACGGGCCGATCGGAGCGTGGGTCAGGAGGCGACGGTGACGGCGACCTCGTTGATGCCCCGGCTGGCGGTCACGGCGGTGTCGCCGTTGCCGTGCCGGGAGAGCGCCCGCAGGGTCCAGGTGCCCGGCGCGGCGAAGAACCGGAACTGGCCGGCCGGCGAGGTCACCACCTCGGCGGTGAACTCACCGGTCGAGTCGAGCAGCCGGACGTACGCGCCCGGCACGGCCTCGCCCGCGTCGGACCGGACGACGCCGGTGATCACGGTCTCCTTCTCCAGGTCGAGGCTCGCGGGCAGCGGGGCGGCCTGGTCGGGAGCGGCGCAGCCGGCAGCGGTGGGTGCGGTCATGGCTCAGGCCTCCCCGGGCTCGTCGCCGAGCGCGACCGGCACGCCGACCAGCGAGCCGTACTCGGTCCAGGATCCGTCGTAGTTCTTCACGTTGCGGTGCCCGAGCAGCTCCTGGAGCACGAACCAGCTGTGCGAGGAGCGCTCGCCGATCCGGCAGTACGCGATGGTCTCCCGGCTGTCGTCCAGCCCGGCGTCGGCGTAGATCTTGCGCAGCTCGTCGTCGGACTTGAAGGTGCCGTCCTCGTTGGCCGCCTTCGACCACGGCACGCTGATCGCGGTGGGGATGTGCCCGGCCCGCTGCGCCTGCTCCTGCGGCAGGTGGGCGGGGGCGAGCAGCCGGCCCGCGAACTCGTCGGGGCTGCGCACGTCGACCAGGTTCTTGGTGCCGATCGCGGCCACGACCTCGTCGCGGAAGGCCCGGATGGAGGTGTCCGGCTCCTGCGCCACGTACTGCGTCGCCGGGCGGGTCACCGCGTCGGTCACCAGCGGGCGGGCGTCCAGCTCCCACTTCTTGCGGCCGCCGTCGAGCAGCTTCACGTCGCGGTGGCCGTAGAGCTTGAAGTACCAGTACGCGTACGCGGCGAACCAGTTGTTGTTGCCGCCGTAGAGGATGACGGTGTCGTCGTTGCCGATGCCGCGCTCGGAGAGCAGGGCCTCGAACTGGCTCTTGTTGACGAAGTCCCGGCGCACCTGGTCCTGCAGGTCGGTCTTCCAGTCCAGCTTGATCGCGCCGGCGATGTGGCCGGTGTCGTAGGCCGAGGTGTCCTCGTCGACCTCGACGAAGACGACGCCCGGGGCGTCGATGTTCTTCTCGGCCCACTCGGCCGAGACGAGTGCGGTGTCGCGACTCATCAGATCACTCCCTGGTGAGGATGGATGGTGAGCCAGCGCGTGGAGATCGATGAACATGACTGTCGCACCACGCGCGGGACCCATAGCGAGGAAACGGATCACGGGTTCGTGCGACGGCGCCGCTGCCGGGCGTTCGGTGGGAGAGCACCGGGGGTACGCGGACCCTGAGTGCCACTGGCTGCGTCAGGCAGCCGAGGACAGCCCCGCCGTCAGATGACGGGGCGACACAGGCAGGTGGCCACGCGGCACAGGTCGACCGCGCGCCGTTTGGTGAGGAGCGTCCCCATGAGCAGGGAGCCTACCAGCCACGCCCGATGACGCCACCGGACCGACCAGCATCCGGGACGCGTCACCGCGCCACCGGCCCGTCACCCCCGGTCGCGTCGCCCCCGCGCTCGGGCCGGCGGGCGGACCGCCGGCGGCTCAGCCCACGGCGGAGTTGATCGGCACGTTCTTCGCGTCCGCGGTGACCGCCAGCCCCTCGGGCAGCGGCCGGACCTCCCGGACGGCGAGCTGGAACGGCAGCTCGGGCAGGGGCACGTCGACCGAGATGCTCTTGGCGTAGTTGCTGAGCATCGTCCGGGCCAGCGGCACGTTCGGCAGCCCCTCGGCGTTCAGGTCGTTGAAGCGCAGCGCCACCTGACCCTCCTTGCCGACGGTGATGTCGGCGGTGCCGGTCACGGTGAGCCGCTGGCCGAGGATGTCGACCGGGGCGGTGACGGCGAGCCGGCCGCCCTGCTCGCCGAGGGTCAACCCGGGCCGGTCGAGCAGCTTGGCGAGGCTGTCGTAGCTGATGGTGCCGGTGCCGTCGACCGTCTCGGCGACCACGTCGCCCTGCCCGGAGCGGATCGTGTCCAGCGACGCGCGGACGTTGTGGGCGTCCACGTCGAGCTTCGGCAGCGCGACCACGTCGCCCTGCACCGGGCCCTGCACGTCGCGAAGCCCGATGGAGATGCGCTCGTACCGGCCGTCGAGCACCTGGGTGAGGAACGGGAAGCCGCCGACCTCGACCTCCGGCGCCGAGGACTGCGCCCCCTGCTTGGCGACCTCCTGCCGGATCTGGTCGGCGATGGCGCGCTCGGCCACCCCGGCCGCGACCCGGTCGGCCACGACGAGCAGGCCGCCGAGGACCAGGAGCAGGACGACGAGGGTGACGAGCACCTTGCGCCCACGTCGACGGGGCCGCTCCTCGTACGTGTGATCCTGCGCCACGCCGCCTCCTGTCGTGAGTGCCCGGGGTGCCGCGAAGCGGCCTATCGGTGGTACCCGAACGGGGAAATCCTCAACCACGCGTCAGAGGACCAGCTTGCACATGGCGTACGCGGCCGGCGCGGCGAGGGCGAAGCCGCCGAGCGGCCCCTGCATGTGCCGGGCCACCCACATGGTCGGCGGCTCCCCCGCCATCAGCCGGCCCGCCTCCGCGTACCCCACGGCGAGGTCGGCCAGCACGGCGGCGACGGCCGCGACCAGCCCGATGATCGCGGCCCTGGTCGGGGTGAAGGGCGTCACCAGGTAGCTGCCGAGGACGGCGCTGACCAGCGTGCCGACCATGGCGCCGCCGACCACGCCGGCCGCGCCCCGGGGCACCTGCGGCGCCAGCCGCGGCCAGGGCGCCACCGCGTCGGTGAGCCGGGCGACGGTGAGCGCGACGCCGCTGGCGGTGAGGCAGACGGTGATGGCCTGGGTGCCGGCCGGGATCCGGCTGAGCGTGATCAGGGTGGCGAAGGCGACGACGCCCACCACGATCAGCAGGGTGCCACCCAGGGAGTCGGTCACCCGCACGCGGTCGACCCGCCGGACGAGTTGGCCGAGCACCCCGAGGAGGAAGGCGCCCGCCGCGACGTAGCCCAACGGGGCCAGTCCGGCGACGTCCGTCTGCACGGCGGCGGTGTCGGCCGCGACCGCGGCGGCCACGCTGACCAGGGCGACCAGCAGCAGCGCCGGCGGCCGCATGGCCATCGTCCAGGCCAGCACGAAGAGCAGTTGCACGCCGAGGACGATGCCCGCGAACGGCAGCCGGTGGCCCGGGCCGGAGGTCTGCGCCCCGAGCACCAGGCCGATGCCGAGCAGGACCGCGAACCCGGCGACGGCCAGCGCGAGCGGGCGGCGCACCTCGACCGGCTCGACCACCTCCTCGTCCGGCTCGGCGTCCGCCTCGTCGTCGGGCCGGCGCGGCGGCTCGCCACCGCGACGGGCGCGACGCGGCCCGCCGCGCTCGCGGGGGGCGCCGTCGTCGTCTGGGGCCGGCCCGGTGCGCGGCGCCGGCGGCTGGCCACGGGACGGGCCCGACGGCCCCGGGCGGGGCCCGTCGGACCACGGGTCGCGGCCGGTCTCGGGCGAGCTGGAGGGAAACACGCCCCGATCGTGCCAGACCGGCCGGCCGGCGCGGAGGTCACGGTTTCGGCAACGTTAAAACCTGAGGCGCGATCATGGGCAAGCCGGGCAAACGGGAAAGGACGCGGAGGTGGCGCCGGGGCCATCGGTTACGCTCAAGCCGCTACCCGCCCGTCAGCGACGCCGGGACCCACGCAAGTTCATCAGCGCCACACCCCCTGCGGAAAGCGCTGGTCGCGCGCGGCCGACGGCCGCCGGGACGGAGGTGATCGTGGAGATCCTGCTGCTGGTGACCGCACGCGCCGGCGAAGCATCCGCTGTGCTGCCGGCACTCGACCTGCTGCCGCACTCGGTCCGCACCGCGCCGCGCGACGTCCGCACCCTGGTGGCCGGCCCCAGCCCGGACGCGGTGCTGGTCGACGCCCGTTCCGAGCTGAGCGAGGCTCGGGCCACCTGCCGGATGCTGCACGCCACCGGGCTCGGCGTGCCGCTGGTCGCGGTGGTCACCGAGGCCGGGCTGATCGCGCTCAACGCGGACTGGGGCGTCGACGACGTCATCCTCGCCTCGGCGGGCCCGGCCGAGGTGGAGGCCCGGCTGCGGCTGGCGGTCGGCCGGCTGAGCAACGCGACGTCCGGCGCCGGGGGCTCGATCCGCGCCGGCGAGCTCACCATCGACCCGGACACGTACGCCGCGAAGTTGAAGGGCCGGCCGCTCGACCTGACCTACAAGGAGTTCGAGCTGCTGAAGTTCCTGGCGCAGCACCCCGGCCGGGTGTTCACCCGGGACCAGCTCCTGCGGGAGGTCTGGGGCTACGACTACTTCGGCGGCACCCGCACGGTCGACGTGCACGTCCGGCGGCTGCGGGCGAAGCTCGGCTCCGAGTACGAGTCGATGATCGGCACGGTGCGGCAGGTGGGCTACAAGTTCGTCGTGCCGCCGTCCCGGTCGCTGCCGGAGTCGGAGCACGCCCCGCTGCCCGTCTGAACCCTCTTCCCCTTCCGGGGAACTATTCGCGTACGCCCCCTTTTGCGCAGCTCGCCGGTTTTAGTCTGACTGTCGGGTTTGCTAGTAAAGGGAGGCGGCGGCGTGCGCATCGACCACGGGGGCAACGGTTCGGCACGGACGGGCAGGACGATCCGGGACCCCTCCGCCGTGCGCGCCGTCGGCATCGTCGTGCTGGTCGTGACCGCCCTGCTCGGCACCGCGTACGCGCTCGGCCGCAGCCTGGTCCCCGACCGGCCCGCCTCCGACGTGACGACCAGCACCGGCCAGCACTACGCCGACCAGCCGCCGACGGACGACCCCGACCGGCCCACGCCCGGCGACGACCGCAGCACCGGGCCCGCGGTGGCCGGGCAGGACGGCGGCGCCAGCCCGAGCGGCACCCCGACCGGGGCCGACGGGCCGTACGGCACGCAGACCACCAGCGGCACGTCGCAGGTCGCGCTGACCTTCGACGACGGACCGGACCCGCAGTACACCCCGCAGGTGCTCGCCCTGCTCCGCGAGCACCACGTCCGGGCCACCTTCTGCGTGGTGGGCGAGAACGCACAGAGCCACCCCGACCTGATCCGGGCGATAGTGGCCGACGGGCACACCCTGTGCAACCACACCTGGAACCACGACGTCACCCTCGGCCAGCGGTCGCCGGACGCCATCCGGGCGGACCTGCTGCGCACCAGCGAGGCGATCCGGGCGGCGGTGCCGAACGCCCCGATCGCGTACTACCGCCAACCCGGCGGCGCCTGGACCGGCTCGGTGGTGTCCGTGGCCCGGAAACTCGGGATGACCCCGCTGCACTGGACGGTCGACCCGGCGGACTGGGAGACGCCGGGGGCCGACCGGATCGCCGGGATGGTCCTCACCAACGTCGAACCCGGCTCGGTCGTGCTGCTGCACGACGCCGGCGGCGACCGGCAGGGCACAGTGGACGCGCTGTACGAGATCCTGCCGGCCCTGACCAGCCGGTTCAAGGTGGCGGCGCTGCCCAACGGCGCGACGTGACGCTCGGCGAACCGCTCGGCGTGGTCGTCCGCCCGGCCCGCCGACGTGACCCCCGCTACACCGCCCGGCGGGCCGGCTGAAGGTCGGCGGGACCGGCGGCCGACCGGACTACGGTGACGACATGAGCAGCGCCGCACCGACCAGCCAGCAGGTGACCCGGACCGACAGCCTCAGCCCCGCGCAGATCGCCGACGTACTGGCCCTCGCGGGGGCCGCCGGCGACGCCGACGGGGCGGACCCGTTCGACGAGCACGTCCTGCTCCGGCTGCGGGACCCGGACGCGGCCGCGGTGCACGTGACCGCCCGGGCCGCCGACGGGACGCTGACCGGGTACGCCCACCTGGACACCACCGACGGCGAGGCCGGGACCGGCGTGGAGTTGGCGGTGCACCCGGCGTACCGGCGGCGCGGGACGGGACGGGCGCTGGCCCGGGGCGTGCTGGCGGCGGCCGGGGGGCCGCTGCGGGTCTGGGCGCACGGCGACCATCCGTCCGCCGCCGCGCTCGCCGTCGACCTGGGCCTGCGCCGGGCACGGGTGCTCTGGCAACTGCGCCGGCCGCTGACCGCGCCGATCCCCGAGCCCCGGCTGCCCGAGGGGGTGACGCTGCGCGCGTTCCGGCCGGGCGACGACGACGCCGCCTGGCTCGCCCTCAACGCGCGCGCCTTCGCCGAGCATCCCGAGCAGGGCCGCTGGTCCCCCGCCGACCTGCGGGTACGCCTCGCCGAGCCGTGGTTCGACCCGGACGGCTTCCTGCTCGCCGTCGAGGCGGCCACCGGCCGGCTGGTCGGCTTCCACTGGACGAAGGTCCACGAGCGCCCCGGCTCGGCCCGGATCGGCGAGGTCTACGTCCTCGGGGTGGACCCGGCGACGCACCGGGGCGGACTGGGCCGGGCGCTGACGGCGGCGGGCCTGGCGTACCTGCGGGACCGACGGGGCCTGGACCGGGTCATGCTCTACGTCGACGAGTCGAACACCGCCGCGGTGGCCCTCTACGAGCGGCTCGGCTTCGCCCGTTGGTCCGCGCACGTGAACTACCAGTCGGCCTGACCGAGACCGGCCCGGGTCCGTCGCTGGGGCGGCGGACCCGGGCCGACGGGGCCGGACCGACGGACCCGGGCCGACGGGTCACCGGCGGATAACGGCGGCGCGTCGGCGAGATAACGGCCTACCGGAAAAATGCCCATACTTCTGACAGGGGCATCCGAGTTCACTTAACGGACAACTCACCCTCAGCGAGCGGTCACCTGCACTGCCGCACCTGTTCACCTCGCGTTCACGTGCGACCGGCGAACCGGCTACCTGGCACTCCTAACTTTTGGACCAGCCGGTCAGCGCCGGCACCCCGGGCCCCAATCCGGGTGCGAAGTCAGACGTGAAGGGAAACCCCTCAGGTGAAGCTCCAGCGGCACGGCACTCTCGCCTGCCTCGCTCTTACCGCGACGCTCGCTCTCAGCGCATGCGGCTCGGACAACAACGAGCCCGCGAGCAGCGCCTCCGCCTCCGGGTCGGCCGCCGCCGCCGACTGCGCCACCGGCACGCTGAACGCCCAGGGCTCGTCGGCGCAGAAGAACGCCATGGACGAGTGGATCAAGGCGTACCAGCAGAAGTGCTCCGGCGCGAAGATCAACTACGAGCCGTCCGGCTCGGGCGCCGGCATCCAGGCCTTCATCGCCGGCACGGCCGACTTCGCCGGCTCGGACTCCGCCCTCAAGGAAGAGGAGCAGCCGCAGGCCAACGCCAAGTGCGTCGGCGGCGCCGCGATCAACCTGCCGATGGTCATCGGCCCGGTCGCCATCGCCTACAACGTCAACGGCGTGGACAACCTCCAGCTCAAGCCGGCCACCCTGGCGAAGATCTTCGCCGGCAAGGTGACCAAGTGGGACGACCCGGCCATCAAGGCCGACAACCCGGGCGCCACGCTGCCGTCGACCGCGATCAACGCGGTGCACCGCTCGGACTCCTCCGGCACCACCGACAACTTCACCGACTTCCTCGCCAAGACCGCCGCGTCCGACTGGACCTTCGGCAAGGCCAAGGAGTGGAAGGCCCCGGGTGGCACCGGTGCGGCCAAGTCGGACGGCGTGGCCAGCGCGATCAAGGGCCAGGACGGCACCATCGGCTACGTCGAGTGGTCGTACGCCGAGAACGGCGGCCTGAAGACCGCCAAGGTCGGCAACGGTGCGGGCGAGTTCGCCGAGCTGACCGCCGAGTCGGCCGGCAAGACCGTCGCCGGCGCCGAGGTGGTCGGCCAGGGCGACGACCTCAAGATGAAGATCGACTACAACACCAAGGAGGCCGGGGCCTACCCGATCGTCCTGGTGACCTACGAGATCGTCTGCACCAAGGGCCTCGCCGCCGACAAGCTGCCGCTGGTCAAGGGCTTCCTCGGCCACGCCGCCAGCACCGCCGGCCAGGCCGACCTCACCGAGCTGGGCTACGCCCCGCTGCCCGAGTCGGTCCGCACCAAGGTCGAGGCCGCGGTCAAGAACCTCGCCTGACCCGCCTCACCGACACCATCACCACCACCTCAACTCGAAGCGAGCGAGCAGATGGGTGAAACCCCTCAGCGCTCGGCCGACGCCGGCACCGGCGGGACCCGCGTGACCGAAGGTCACGAGCGGCCCGTCGGTGCCTCGGCGCGTCTGGCCGAGCCACCAGTCACCACCCGTACCCCGGGCGGAGCCGGGCTGGGCGGCGGTGGCGCGCTGCCCCGGGCCCGGGCGTTCGGCGCAGAGCGGGCCTTCCGGGGCCTCACCCTGGCCGCCGGCGTCGCCGTCCTGGTCATCATCGCCGCGATCGCGGTCTTCCTGATCGCCAAGGCCGTGCCGGCGCTGCGGGCCAACACCGAGGGCTTCTGGACGTTCGAGGGCTGGTTCCCGAACGACGCGGAGCCGAAGTTCGGCATCGGGGCGCTCGCCTTCGGCACCGTGCTCAGCTCCGCCCTGGCCCTGCTGATGGCGGTGCCGGTGGCCCTGGGGATCGCGCTCTACCTGTCCCACTACGCGCCGCGTCGGCTCGGCACCACGCTGGGCTTCCTGATCGACCTGCTGGCCGCGGTGCCGAGCGTGGTCTTCGGCCTCTGGGGCCGGGACGTCTTCATCAACCCGGTCCGGGACTTCTCCGCCTGGCTGAACACGTACTTCGGGTGGATCCCGATCTTCGGCGGCGACGGCCCGTTCGGGAAGTCCATCATGCTGGGCGCGCTGGTCCTGGCGATCATGGTGCTGCCGATCATCACGTCGCTCTCCCGCGAGGTGTTCCTGCAGACCCCGACCGCCAACGAGGAGGCCGCCCTCGCCCTCGGCGCCACCCGCTGGGAGATGATCCGCACCGCGGTGCTGCCCTACGGCCGCCCCGGCATCGTCGCCGCGGTGATGCTCGGCCTGGGCCGGGCGCTCGGCGAGACCATCGCACTGGCGATGACCCTCGGCATCACCTTCAACATCTCGTTCAACCTCATCGAGAGCGGCGGCAACACCATCGCCGCCAACATCGCCAACACGTTCGGCGAGGCGAACGACACGGGTCGGGGCGCGCTGATCGCCTCCGGTCTGGTGCTCTTCGCCATCACGCTGATCGTCAACATCACGGCGCGGGCGATCATCCACCGCCGCCGGGAGTTCACGGAGTCGGCCGCATGAGCGAGCGTCAGCGAGCGAATCATCGTCACAGTGCCGGTGCCTCATGGCGCCACGCAGCGAAGCGGAGTGGCGGCATGAGCGAGCGTCAGCGAGCGAATCATCGTCACAGCGCATCGGTGCCTCATGGCGCCACGGAGCGAAGCGGAGTGGCGGCATGAGCACCACCGTCACGTCGCACCGCACCCGCCCGCCGGCCCAGCCGCCCACCCTGAAGGCCCGGCGCCTGCCGAAGTACGCCGCACCGGCCATCGCGGCGGCCGCGCTGCTGGTCGCCGCCGCGGTCGTGTACGGCGCCGGTATCGGCGGCCCGGTACTGGTCGTGGTACTCGGCGCGGGGCTCTACCTGGTCGGCCTCTTCGCCGCGGCGAACGCGGTCGAGGGGCGCCGGTCGGCGCGCAACCGCACCTGGAGCGCGCTGATCCACTCCGCGTTCGTACTGGCCGTCCTGCCGCTGGCCTCGGTGGTCTGGACGCTGGTCAGCAAGGGCGCCGAGCGGCTGGACGGCGACTTCTTCCTCACCTCGATGAACAACATCGGTGCCCGCGACCCGAACGGCGGGGCGTACCACGCGATCGTCGGCACGTTACAGCAGGTCGGCATCGCCGCCCTGATCACCGTCCCGCTCGGCATCCTCTGCGCCATCTACGTCGTCGAGTACGGCCGGGGCCGGTTCGCCTTCGCGATCCGGTTCTTCGTGGACGTCATGACGGGCATCCCGTCGATCGTCGCCGGCCTGTTCGTGCTGGCGTTCTGGGTGCTGATCGTCTCGCCGTGGTTCAACGACGGCCGGCCGAGCTTCTCCGGCTTCGCCGCCGCGCTCGCGCTGAGCGTGCTGATGCTGCCCACCGTGGTCCGCTCCACCGAGGAGATGCTGCGTCTCGTCCCGGCGCCGCTGCGCGAGGGGGCGTACGCCCTCGGCGTGCCGAAGTGGAAGACCATCCTGCGGGTCGTGCTGCCCACCGCGCTGCCGGGCATCGTCACCGGCGTCATGCTCGCCATCGCCCGCGCGGCCGGCGAGACCGCCCCGGTGCTGCTCGTCGCCGGCGGCGGCGCGGCGATCAACTTCAACCCGTTCGAGAACAACCAGTCGTCGCTGGCCCTCTTCGTCTACCAGCAGGCGGGCGACGCGTCCCGGTACGCGCCGGCGCGGGCGTGGACCGCGGCACTCACCCTGGTCGCCCTCGTGCTGATCCTGACCGTCGCGGCGAAGCTGTTGGCCCGCCGCAACCGGCTCGGCCGATGAACCCCGGAGGTACCACCACCATGGCCAAGCGCATCGAAGCCTCGAACGTGACCGCCTACTACGGCGCCTTCAAGGCGATCGAGAACATCAACCTGACCGTCGAGCCGAAGACGGTGACCGCCCTGATCGGCCCGTCCGGCTGCGGCAAGTCCACCTTCCTCCGGTCGATCAACCGGATGCACGAGGTGTTGCCCGGTGCCCGGGTCGAGGGCAGCCTCACCATCGACGACCAGGACATCTACGACCGGGACGTCGACGTCACCGCCGTCCGCCGCATGATCGGCATGGTCTTCCAGCGGCCGAACCCGTTCCCCACCATGAGCATCTTCGAGAACGTGGTGGCCGGCCTGCGGCTCAACGGGGTCCGCAAGAAGTCGATCCTGGACGAGGCGGCCGAGAAGGCGCTCCGCTCGGCCAACCTGTGGGACGAGGTGAAGGACCGGCTCGGCAAGCCCGGCGCCGGCCTCTCCGGCGGTCAGCAGCAGCGGCTCTGCATCGCCCGGACCATCGCGGTCGAGCCGCAGGTGGTGCTGATGGACGAGCCCTGCTCGGCGCTCGACCCGATCTCCACGCTGGCCATCGAGGACCTGATGTTCCAGCTCAAGGACAAGTTCACCATCATCATCGTCACGCACAACATGCAGCAGGCCGCCCGCGTCTCGGACCGGACCGCCTTCTTCTCCATCGAGAAGACCGGCGACCCGGGCCGCCTGATCGAGTACGACAACACGCAGAAGATCTTCAGCAACCCCGGGGTGAAGAAGACCGAGGACTACATCACCGGCCGCTTCGGCTGAGCCGGCCCCGTCCCCGCCCACCGGCGTCCCGTCCCGTCCCGGGCGGGGCGCCGTCGGCGTCCGCGCCCCCCGGCTCCCGACCGCGTCGGCCGGCGGCCGACTCCCGTCCCGTCGGTGCCGGACCGGGGCGCACGGCAGCGCCGGCACACGGGCGGCGGGTGCGGCGGTCAGGCCAGCACGAAGCGGGGTTCGCCGTCGTCGGGCAGGTCGAGGCGCGGGGTGACCGGGGTGGCGGCGTCCCGGGTCGCCGCCGCGCGGGCGACGCCGGCCAGGTCGCCGCCGGCCGCCACCTGGGCCAGGTTCACCAGCGTGGGCGGGAGCATGGTCAGCTCGCCCGCCTCCGCCCGAGCCAGGGCGTCCGCCGGGCGGATCCACAGGGTGTGGTCGGCCTCGCCGGAGACGTCCCGGGTCCGCTGCCCCTCGGGCAGGAGGGCCACGAAGAAGTACGTGTCGAAGCGGCGCGGCTCGAACTCCGGCGTGATCCACCGGCTCCACGGCAGCAACAGGTCCGACCGGAGGGTGAGCCCGCGCCGGGCGAGCAGATCCGCGAAGCCGCCCCGGCGCTGCTCCAGCGCCACCCGGTCGGCCTCCCAGTCGTCGCCGCTCACGTCGCCCACCACGGTCCCGGCGTCGGGGCCGGCGAGCAGGACCCCGGCCTCCTCGAACACCTCGCGGGCGGCGGCGCAGACCACCGCTTGGGCGTCCGCCGGGGTCAGCCCCAGCCGCTCGGCCCAGCCGGCCGGCGTCGGGCCGGCCCAGTCCAGGTGCGCCTGCGAGTCCGAGGGGTCGACCCCGCCGCCGGGGAAGGCGTACATCCCGCCGAAGGCCATCGCGGCGACCCGCCGGATCAGGTACACCTCGAAGTCGTCGCCGGCCGGGCGGAGCAGCAGCACGGTGGCCGCGACCCGGGGCGCCGCCGGGGTGGCGCCCTCGGCGCGGAACCGGCGGGCGTGCTCCACCAGCGCCGGGGGTGCGGGGAAGCCGTCGGCGTGGATCGTCATGCGCCGAGCCTAGTTCCCGACCGGTGGATCGCCCGCCCTGCGGTCCGGTGGTCCGCACTAGCGTGGCCGCCATGACTCGTTGGGGCATCCTGGCCACCGGCCACATCGCCGCCCGCTTCGCGGAGGACCTCCGGTTGGTGCCGGGCGCCGAGCTGACGGCGGTCGGCTCGCGGACCGCCGAGAGCGCGGAGCGGTTCGCGCACCGCCACGGCGTGCCGCGGGCGTACGCCTCGTGGGCGGAACTCGCCGCGGACGACGACCTGGACGTCGTCTACGTCGCCACCCCGCATGCCGCGCACCACGAGGCGGCCCTGACCTGTCTCGCGGCCGGCCGCGCGGTGCTGCTGGAGAAGCCGTTCACCCTCGACCTGGCGACCAGCACCGAGCTGGTCGAGGCCGCCCGGGCCGCCGGGGTCTTCCTGATGGAGGCGATGTGGATGCGGACCAACCCGCTCGTACGCCGCCTCCGCGAGTTGGTGGCGGACGGCGCGATCGGCATGGTGACCGGCGTGCGGGCCGACTTCGGGGTGGCCGGGCCGTTCCCGCCGGAGCACCGGATGCGCGCCCGCACCCTCGGCGGCGGCGCCCTGCTCGACCTCGGCGTCTACCCGGTCAGCCTGGCCCACCTGCTGCTCGGGGTGCCCGACCACGTCCGGGCCTGGGCGAAGCTGAGCCCCGAGGGGGTCGACGAGAACACCGGCGTCGTCCTCGGGTACGACTCGGGCGCCGTCGCCACGCTGAGCTGCGGCATGGTCGGGCGACCCCGCTGGTCGCCTCGGTCACCGGCACCACCGGCCGGATCGACCTGCCGGAGCCGTTCTTCCGCCCGGGTTCGGCGACCCTGTACCGGGCCGGTGCCGAGCCGGAGACGATCACCGGCGAGCTGGTCGGCGGCGGCTACCAGTACGAGGCCGCCGAGGTCCAGCGCTGCCTGGCCGAGGGCCTGCCGGAGAGCCCCCTGGTCCCGCACACGGCCACCCTGGAGGTGATGGCCCTGCTCGACGGGATCCGCGCCCAGATCGGCGTGGACTACTCCTGACGCCCCCGGACGCGCGAAGGGCCCCCGCCTGCGGCGAGGGCCCTTCGGGTCGGCCGTCAGGTGAAGAGCGGGCGGGCCAGGAAGTACATCAGGGCGCCGATCGAGCCGGCGGCCGGGAACGTGAGGATCCACGCGCCGACGATGTTGCCGGCCACGCCCCACCGCACGGCGGAGAGCCGCTTGGTGGCGCCGACACCCATGATCGCCGAGGTGATCGTGTGGGTGGTCGAGATCGGGGCGCCGAGGACCAGCGCGTTGAAATAGAGCACCGAGCTGGCCACGGTCTCGGCCGCGAAACCCTCCGGCGGCTTCAGGTCGATGATCTTCCGGCCGAGCGTCCGGATGATCCGCCACCCACCGGCGTACGTGCCGGCGGCCAGCACGGCCGCCGAGGTCCAGAACGCCCACTCCGGGATGAAGCTCGGGTCGTCCTGGTAGCCGCCCACGTAGAGGGCGAGCACCACGATGCCGATGGTCTTGGCGGCGTCCTGCATGCCGTGGCCGACCGACATCGCGGCGGCCGACGCGGTCTGCGCCCAGCGGAAGCCTCGGTTGAGCTTGCCGGGGTGCCCCTTCCGGAAGATCCACTGCACGGCGATCATAACGATGTAACCGAGCAGGAAGCCGACCATCGGCGAGAGGACCATCGGGATGATCACGCTCTCCCCGATGCCGCTCCAGAGCACGGTGCCGGACGCGGCGACGGTCGAGCCGACCAGTCCGCCGATCAGCGCGTGCGACGAGGACGACGGCAGGCCGAAGTACCAGGTGATCAGGTTCCACACGATCGCGCCGATCACGCCGGCGAAGACGATGCCGAGGCTGGCCTGCCCGGTGGGTAGTTTCACCAGGCCGCTGCCGACGGTCTTGGCCACCTCGGCGCCGAAGTGGGCGCCGATGAAGTTGCCGACCGCCGCCATGGCCAGGGCCACCCGGGGTGTGAGCGCCCGGGTGGAGATGCTGGTCGCGATCGCGTTGGCGGCGTCGTGGAAGCCGTTGGTGTAGTCGAACGCCAACGCCACCGCGATCACCGCCAGCACGGCGATGAGTTCGGGGCTCACAGGATCAGGACTCCTTGACCGCGATGGTCTCGACGGTGTTCGCCACGTGCTCGAAGGAGTCGCAGGCGGCCTCCAGCTCGTCGGCGACCTCCTTCATCTTCAGCACGGTCAGTGCGTCGTACTCGCCGGAGAAGAGGCGGACCAGCAGCATCCGGTACGCCTGGTCGCCGTCGTTCTCGAGCCGGTTGCACTCGATCCAGTAGTCCTCGAGGTCCTTCATCGACTTCAGCCGCGGCATGGCCTCGGCGGTCAGCTTGGCCTGCGCGTCGAGGACGTTGATCAGCTCGTGCATCTCCCGGGGGAGCGACGGGATCTTGGTGAGCCCGTAGAGGTAGAGCAGGTTGCCGACCGCCTCGAGGTGGTCCATCACGTCGTCCAGCAGCGAGCCGAGCCGGTAGATGTCCTCCCGGTCGAACGGCGTGATGAAGGTGGAGTTGATCTTCTTGTAGAGCTCGTGGGTGATCTGGTCGCTGTCGTGCTCCACCTCGGTGAGCCGCTCGCTGACCGACTGCACCTCCACACCGGGCAGGGCCAGCTCGTTGAGCAGTTCGGTGCCCTTCACCAGGTTCTGCGCGGCCCTGGTGAAGAGCTCGTAGAAGGCGCCCTCGTTCGGGCGGAAGGAAAACTTCACAGCACGGACCTCGTCGTGTCGGTGGAAGGGTACGGCCGCCCGGAGGGATGCCCGACTGGGAATGCTAGGAAACGACGGAAGCGGGAATTCCGCGGCCTCCCCCTGGTCAGGCCACATTCATCGGTCGTTCACCTGCCGTTCACCTACGACGTTTCCCCCGGATCCCAGCAGCCGCTCCCGTTCCCGCCGGACGTCGAAACCGGCAGGCGGATACCCCAGATCAAGGGGTGCCGAACGTCTCCCTGAGCAGGTGCGCGACCACCCCGGTCGCGGTACCACTCGCGGTCCGCCGGCACCGCGTACCAGCCCCCGCCCGGTCCGCCCGTCGAGGCGGGACGGTGGGTGGGTCGGGGTGGCGGGAGAATGGGGCGACGGGTCGGTGCTGGGAGGTTCGGGTGCGGGATCTGGCGACGGAGTTCGAGGCCGAGCGGGGGCGGCTGCTGGCGGTCGCGTACCGGATGCTCGGCAGCCGCGGCGAGGCCGAGGACGCCGTGCAGGAGACCTGGCTGCGGTACGCCGCCGCGCTCGCCGACCCGGCGGCCCGCGCCGAGATCCGGCACCTCGGCGCCTGGCTGACCACCGCCTGCGCCCGGATCTGCCTGGACGTGCTGCGCTCGGCGCGGGTGCGGCGGGAGGCGTACCCCGGCCAGTGGCTGCCGGAGCCCGTGGTGACCCCGCTCGACCAGGGCCCGCGCATCGACGGCTTCGCGCCCGACCCGGCGGAGCGCGCGGTCCGCACCGACCAGGTCGGCACGGCGCTCATGGTGGTGCTGGAACGGCTCACGCCGGAGCAGCGGGTCGCCTTCGTACTGCACGACGTCTTCGCCGTGCCCTTCCCCCGGATCGCCGAGGCGCTCGGCACGACCGACGCCGCCGCCCGCCAGCTCGCCTCCCGGGCCCGCCGGGCGGTGCAGGCGCCCGACGCGCCCCGAGACACCGCCGACCCGGCCGAGCAGCGCCGGGTCGTCGCCGCGTTCGTCGCCGCCGTCGAGTCGGGCGACCTGGACGCACTGGTGCGGGTGCTCGCCCCGGGCGTGGTCCTCATCGGCGACAGCGGCGGCCACTTCCCGGCGGCCCGCCGCCCGGTGGTCGGCGTCGACGCGGTGGCCCGGTTCGTCCTGGGCCTCTTCGGCCGGGCCGGCCGCTACGGCGCCACGCTGCGCGCCCGCCCGGTGCTGGTCGACGGCGCGCTGGGGATGCAGATGGAGATGGTGTACTCCGACGGCCGGCCGCTGCGGCTGGTCGCCGCCCTGGCGGTGGACGGTGGCCGGGTGACCGGGATCTTCCACCAGCTCAACCCGGAGAAGCTGCGCGACGTGCCGCCGCTGGGGGCCGACGACGGCTGGCCGCCACGCTGGTGACCCCGGCGCCGCGGCGGCGACACCCAGGCGCCGCGTCGGTGGGCCGCCGTGTCGATGGAAGCGCCCGGGCACGCCAGGCCACGGCGACCGCGCCGGCTCAGACCACCAGGGCGAGCCACTTCCGGTACGACGTGGCGAACGGCTCGGTGCCGTCGCCGAGCGCGCCGAGGAGCCACCGGGCCGCCGCCTCGGCCTCCGCCACCACGTCGTCCGGATAGCCGAAGCGGGCCCGGTGCTCGGCGAACTCGTCCTCGTCGCGCAGCTCGACCGCGCCGGTGGCCCGGCGGCGCACCACGTCCAGGTCCAGGTCGATCAGGTGGACGGTGTGGTCGTCCTCCCAGCGGGCCGGGCTGGCGATGTCGCAGTAGACCTCGCTGGTGCGCGGCGGCGGGTTGAACATGCCGGTCCACCAGCCCTGGTGGGGCACCAGGAGCACGAACGGGATCTGCTCGACCGACGGCCGGCCGTGGTAGACCGACTTCGTGCCCTCGGTAACGCCGAGCCAGACGCCGAGGTCGTCCTCGGCCAGCCGGCGGGCCGGGTAGTCGCGGTGGGCGCTGCCGTCGTACTTGCGGTAGATCACGCGGACCACGTCGCTCGGCATGAGTCGCACCCTAACCGATACCGCCCATCGGTCGCCGCACGGAAGTTACCGGACTCGGCCCGTGGGATTCCGTACCGTGACGACGCCACGGCCGGATCGGCACGGCCGGTGTCGGCGCCGGCGGGTACCGTCGCACGGTGACTCCGCGCCTCGCCACCGGTTCCGCCGCCCCCTCGCCCCGCACCGGAGGCCGCCGGCGGGGCTCCCGGCCGAGCGGGGCCGAGCTGCTCGCCGCCGCGGTCGGCGCGGTGCCCGGCGGCGCCGCGCGCCCGGGTCAGCAGCAGATGGCCACCGCCATCGAGGAGTGCGTGCGGGCGCGCGAGCACCTGCTCGTGCAGGCCGGCACGGGCACCGGCAAGTCGCTGGCCTACCTCACCCCGGCGCTGACCGTGGACGGCCCGGTGGTGGTCTCCACGGCCACCCTGGCGTTGCAGTCCCAACTGGTCGACCACGACCTGCCCCGGCTCGCCGACGCCGTGGAGCCGGTGCTCGGCCGCCGGCCCACCTTCGCCGTGCTCAAGGGGCGGCACCACTACCTCTGCCTGGCCCGGCTGGACAACTCCACCGAGGACGAGCCGGAGGACACGCTCTTCGACGCCCCGGCGGCGCGCCCCGGCGGCGGCACGAAGTGGCTCGGCGAGGCGGGGCGGCTCGGCAAGCAGATCCAGCGGCTGCGCGACTGGGCGGAGAAGACCGACACCGGCGACCGGGACGAGCTGGACCCGGGCGTCGACGACCAGGCGTGGCGGCTGGTCTCCATGCCGGCCCGGGAGTGCGTCGGCGCCGCCCGCTGCCCGTTCGGCGCGGAGTGCTTCGCCGAGGCCTCCCGCGCCCGCGCCCGCGAGGCCGACATCGTCGTCACCAACCACAGCCTGCTGGCCGTGGACATGCTCGCCGGCCGGCACATCGTGCCGCCGCACAAGCTGCTCATCGTGGACGAGGCGCACGAGCTGGCCGACCGCGTCTCCTCGGCCGCCCAGGCCGAGCTGGTGCCGGAGCTGATCGACCGCTCCGCGAAGCGGGCCCGCCCACTGCTGCGCCCGGAGACCGCCGACTCGCTCACCGCGGCTGGCGACGCCCTGGCGGTCGGGCTGGCGGAGGCACCGGCCGGGCGGATCACCTCCGGGTTGCCGGCCGCGCTGCGCGAGGCGTGCACCCTGCTCGACGCGGCCACCCGGGCGGCGCTCGACGGCATCGGCGAGATCAAGGCCGACGACCCCGATCCGGTGCGCAAGCAGCAGGCCAAGGCGGTGCTCGACGAGCTCTCCGCCACCGCCCAGCGGCTGCTGGAAGAGGCCGACCACGACGTGGCCTGGGTGGAGAAGAACGACAACACCGGCCGCCGGGCGCTGGTGGTCGCGCCGCTGTCGGTCGCCGGCACCCTCGCCACCCACCTGTACGACGAGCGCACCGTGGTCGCCACCTCGGCGACCCTGACACTCGGCGGCCGGTTCGACACGGTCGCCCGGGCGCTCGGGCTGGAGGCGCCCCCGGCCGACCCGCCGTCACCGGCCGCCGCGGCCCTGGCCGCCCGCGCCGCCGGACGCACCGACCCGGCCGGGCGCGCCGGAGTCACGTCGGCCGCCGGGGCCGGCCCGGCCGGGGCCACGGGTGGCGGCGGGGCGACCGGACGCGCCGGGTCGGCGGGGAACGAGCCGCCTGGCCCGGCGACCGGCACGCCCGGCCTGCCGGCCACGTCGGGGCCCGGGTGGCGCTCGCTCGACGTCGGCTCGCCGTTCGACTACGCGCGGCAGGGCATCCTCTACGTCGCGGCGCACCTGCCCCGGCCCAGCGTCTCCGGGCTGCCCGACCCAGCCGGCGAGGAGCTGCTCGCGCTGGTCACCGCGCTAGGCGGGCGTACGCTCGGCCTCTTCTCCTCGCGACGGGCCGCGCAGCAGGCGGCGGAGCTGCTGCGCGCGCGGACCGACCTGCCCGTCCTGCTCCAGGGCGAGGAGGCGCTGCCGCTGCTGGTGCGCCGGTTCCGGGAGGAGAAGGCGAGCTGCCTGTTCGGGGTGATGTCGCTGTGGCAGGGCGTCGACGTGCCCGGCGACTCCTGCCAGCTGGTGGTCATCGACCGGCTGCCCTTCCCCCGGCCGGACGAGCCGCTCGCGGCGGCCCGGGCCGCCGCGGTCGACGCCAACGGCGGATCCGGTTTCGCCGCGGTGAGCGTGCCGATCGCCGCGGTCCGGCTGGCGCAGGGGGTGGGGCGGCTGATCCGGTCGACCGGCGACAAGGGCGTGGTCGCGGTACTCGACTCGCGGCTGGAGACCGCGCGGGGCTACGGAGCCTTCCTGCGCCGCTCGCTGCCGCCGTTCTGGTACACCACCCGGCCGGAGGTCGCCCGCGGCGCCCTCGAACGCCTCGCCAAGGTCTGACCCGCCCAGGCGGGTCAGGGGGCCTTGGAGGCGACGACGACGGCGTCGGGCGGGGTGTCCGGAACGGTGCGGGCGACGAGCCGGCGGACGGCCGTGTTCAGCACGGCGATCAGCGGCACCGAGACGAGCGCGCCGGTGATCCCGGCGAGCACCACGCCGGCCGCGATCCCGATGATCACCGCGAGCGGGTGGATGGCCACCGCGCGCCCCATGATCAGCGGCTGGAGCAGGTGCCCCTCCACCTGCTGCACCCCGATCACCACGCCGAGGATGATCAGCGCGGTCACCGGGCCGCTGTCGACCAGCGCGACCAGGACCGCGACGACGCCCGACAGGGTCGCCCCGACGATCGGGATGAACGCCCCGAGGAAGACCAGCGCGGCGAGCGGGAAGGCGAACGGGATGTCGAAGACGACCAGGAAGACGCCGATGCCGACCGCGTCGATGAAGGCGACCAGCACGGTCGCCCGCACGTAGGCGACCAGCGTCGACCAGGACGCCCGGCCGGCGTCGTCGACCTTCCAGCGGGCGGCCACCGGCAGCAGCCGGACCAGGAAGCGCCAGATCTTGTTGCCGTCCCGCAGGAAGAAGAAGGTCGCGAAGAGCACCAGCAGCGTGCCGGTCAGCACCTCGGCCAGCGTGGCGGCGGTCGAGAGGGCACCGCTGGTGAACTTCTCGGTGTTGTTGTTGATCCAGTCCTGGCCCTCGTCGATGTAGCGGTCGAGCTGGCCGTCGGAGAGGTGCAGCGGGCCGGTCTTGAGCCAGTCCTGGATCTGCCGGACGCCCTCCGAGGACTTCTTGCTCAGCTCCGGCACACCCTGGATGAACTCGTTCACCACCAGGGTCAGCGTGCCGATCACCGCGGCCAGGCCGCCGACCAGCACCACCGCGGTCGCCAGCGAGCGGGGGAAGCGGGCCCGCAACAGCCAGCCGACGGCCGGCGCGAGCAGCGCCGAGAACAGCAGCGCGACCGCCAGCGGGATTATCACGATCTTGATCGCGCCGACGATGTTCAGCAGCGCCCAGCCGACGATGCCGATCACGATCAGCCGCCAGGACCAGGCGGCGGCGATCCGCAGCCCGTGCGGCACGTCGGCGTCGTCCCGGCTGGAAGTGGAGGTGTGCACCGCCGCCGGCGTCTCCGCCCCGACCACGGCCGCCGACGGCGCCGCCACCGGCCCGGGGGTCGCCGGCGAGGCCACCCCGGCCGGCTCGGGGGCGTCGACCGGGTCCGTACGACGGGGGCGCACCGATTTCCGGCCCGACTCGTACGCGCGACGGAGCCGTCCGCGTACCCGCTCGAAGCGGCTCAAGCGCACCTCCTGGCTTCAGAACCTGGCCGTGCCCGCCCCGGTGGGCGGACAGGGTACGTCCGACCACGCCACCGTAGGGCAGTTCCGCCACCCAGTGCCCCCCGCCCCCGGCGCGTAACCGCTCACGGCCGCCCGACCGGGACACGGTAGCGTTTCCGGCGTGACCGCCGACCAGAATCTCGACTCCGGCCTGCCGATCCGCCTGCTGCACGACCGCGTGCTCGTGCGGATGGAGGGGAGCGAGGGTGAGCGCCGCTCCACCGCCGGCATCGTGATCCCGGCGACCGCCGCCGTGGGCAAGCGGCTCGCCTGGGCCACCGCTGTCGGGGTGGGGCCGAATGTCCGCGCCATCGTCTCGGGCGACCGGGTCCTGTTCGACCCGGACGACCGCTCGGAGGTCGAGCTGCACGGTCGCGGGTACGTGCTGCTGCGCGAGCGCGACGTGCACGCCGTGGCCGCCGAGCGCGTGGAGAACGACTCCACCGGCCTCTACCTCTGAGCCCTCCCCGCCCGCCCCGCCGCGCGCGGCTGCGGGCGCCGGTGTCGTTTGCGGCGCTCCCGGCCGGGAAGCCAGCCGCACCACCGGCCCTGGGGAGGGACGATGCCGGTATTCGTGAAGAAGCTGCTGCTCTGGGGAAGCGTCGCGTTCCTGATCTACTTCATGGCGTTCCGGCCCGAGGGCGCGGCGGAGATGTTCAAGGCGATCGGGGCGGGGCTGATGGCGATGGCGCAGGGCCTCGGCGACTTCCTCACCAGCCTGATGACCTGACGACCCGGACCACCACGGGGCGGCCCGGGGCGCCGCCTCAGCGGTGACCGGCGGCCGGGGACCGGGCCAGTGGTGGCCGGGCGGCCGGGGACCGGAGTCAGTGGTGGCCGGGCGGCCAGGAACCCGCGGGTCGCGCGCCGGGCCAGCCGGGCGGGCCGTAGCCAGGGGCCCCGTAGCCGGCGGGGAAGGCCGGGGGCGGCGGGGCGAGCACCACCGGGATCGGCACCACCGGCTCGTCCGGCGCCTCGACCGGCCGCTGCGAGCCGTCCGGGAACCGCAGGTGGTAGCGGTGCCCGTCCCAGATCCCGGCCGGCGCCTGCGGATCCCTCCCCACGAAGAACGACCGGTACGCGGCGATGGCCTCCAGCAGCTCCCGTTCCTCCCGCGCCGTCCGTTCCCGGTCCGCCGGCCTGCGGTCCAGGCCGCGCAGCGCGCCGTCGCGCAGCAGCGCCAGCCGGGTCGCCGCGAACTGGTAGCCGCGCATGGCCCGCACACCGGCGTCCCCGGCCACCCGCTTGGCCCACACCCGGGCCGCGTGCCGTCGCCCCAGGCTGCTCAGCGCCGCCACCTCCGGCGGGGTCAGCCAGCCGGCCCGGACGTAGTCCGGCAGGGTGCGCTCGGTGAGCCGCCCCTCCCAGGCCCGCAGCCACACGGCCAGCCCCACCATGCCGAAGAAGATCGGCACCATCACGCCGATGAAGCCGTACAGCATGATCAGCGCCTCACCGGTGGCCTGGGTGAGCGTGGGCAGCAGGTTCCACAGGCCGTGCAGCATCATCGCCAGCAGCAGGCCGGCGATCGGGGCGAGCACCCGGACACGCCGGTCGGCGGTGCGGGCGGCGATGCCCAGCCCGACCCCGGTCATCGAGGTGAACAGCGGGTGGGCGAAGCCGAAGAGCAGGATCCGGACGATGAAGATCGCGATGACCTGCTGCGTGCCGGTCGCCGGGCCGTACCGCTCGACGCCGGTGGCGTAGCCGTAGCCGCCCAGGTAGAGGATGTTCTCCACCATGGCGAACCCGATCGCGGAGAGCCCGCAGTAGACCAGGGCGTCGGTGATCCCGGAGATCTCCCGTCGGCGGAAGATCAGCAGCAGGATCGGCCCGAGCGCCTTGGTGAGCTCCTCGATGAACGGCGCGACCAGCACCGCCGTCAGCGCGGTCGGCAGCCCCCAGTCGTCGAAAAGCCCGGACGAGAACTCGTTGACGGTCAGCGAGGCGGCGGTCGAGACGAACGCGCCCCAGGCGAAGCAGAAGATCAGGTATTTCAGCGGTTCCGGTTCGTACCGGTCGAGCCAGAGGAAACAGCCCACCAGCACCGGAACCGGGAGGATCGCCGCGACCAGGCCGATCAGCAGCGCCTGCACGCCGAGGCTCTCGCCGAGCGTGAAGACCATGAACACCGCGCAGGCGGCGATCAGCAGGACGACCCCGGCCAGCACCAGGGCCCGCCGCCAGCCCAGCCGGCGCAGCGGCATCCGGGGAGCGGCCGCGCCCGACTGCGGGACGGCGGGCACGGTCGGCGACGGCGGCAGGGGTGCGCCGGGCGGGGTGTCGGCCATGCGGTCAGCGTAGTCACCCCCGGCCGGCTGGACCGGGCGCATCCGCGCGCTATGCTGCCGGCAGGTCACGAGCGCCAGCGTCAAGCCCCGGCTTGCTGGCCGGCAACCCTCGTCGAGGTTCGCGGTGGGGTGCCCCGGGTGATGACCGGGCCCGGCCCGATCCGCGTGCCGGGCAAGCGCGGACCCCGCCCGGTGTGCCCACCCGGGGTCCCCGGACCCGGAGGTCGGCCGATGACCGTCACCCTCGTACCCCCGCCCGCGCCGCACCCGACGCGGACCGCGCCGCCGCCCGCGGCCGCCGGGCCGCTCGACGTGCTCGGCGTGCCGGGCCAGGTCAACCTGGACTACGCGGCCACCGCGCCGTGCGCGCGGGCCGCCGCCGACGCGGTGGCCGAGCTGCTCCCCTGGTACGCCAGCGTGCATCGCGGCGCGGGGGCCCTGTCACGGCGCTGCACCCTCGCCTACGAGCGCGCCCGGCAGACCGTCGGCGACTTCTTCGGCGCCCGCGCCGGCGACCACGTGCTCTTCACCCGCAACACCACGGACGCGCTGAACCTGCTGGCCCGGGTGCTGCCCGCCGGCACCACGGTGGTGACCTTCGGCGGGGAGCACCACGCGAACCTGCTGCCCTGGCCGCGCGGATCGGTCCGGCTGCCGGTGCCGCGGGAGCCGGCCGAGGCGGTCCGGGCGCTGGACGCCGCCCTCACCGAGCTGCGCAGGCCGGGCGCGGGGGGCGCCCCCGGCACCGACCGCCGCCCGCCCGTGCTCGTCGCGGTGACCGCGGCGAGCAACGTGACCGGCGAGCGCTGGCCGGTGGCGGAGCTGGCCCGGGTGGCCCGGCGGCACGGGGCCCGGATCGCCGTCGACGCCGCGCAGCTCGCCCCGCACGCGCCGGTGGACGTCGCCGCCCTCGACGTCGACTATCTCGCGGTCTCCGGCCACAAGCTGTACGCGCCGTTCGGCGCGGGGGTGCTCGTCGGGCGGGCGGACTGGCTGGACGCCGCACCGCCGTACCTGGCCGGCGGGGGCGCCACCGGTCACGTCGGCGCGGCCACCCACGACGTGCGCTGGGCGACCGGACCGGCCCGGCACGAGGCGGGCACGCCGAATCTGCTCGGCGCGGTCGCCCTCGCGGCGGTCTGCGGCGCCCTGGCCGGGGCCGACCGGGCGGCGCTGCACGACGCCGAGCAGGCCCTGCTGGCCCGGCTGCGCCGCGGCCTGGCGGCCCTGCCGCACGTGGTGGAGCTGCGCACCTTCGGGCCGGACGCGCCGCGGGTGGGCATCGTGTCGTTCGTGGTGGCCGGCCGGGACTCGGCGGACGTGGCGGCGGACCTGGCCGGCAACCACGACATCGGGGTGCGCGACGGCCTCTTCTGCGCCCACCCGCTGGCCCGGCGACTGCTCGCCGAGGCGGCGGCGCGCAGCGGCCGGCGGGACCTGCCGCCGACCGCCCTGCGCGCGAGCGTCGGCCTGGGCAGCACGGCGGAACACGTGGACCGGCTGCTCGCCGCCCTCGCCGCGGCGGCCTGAACGACCCCACCGCACGGCTGACCCGCGGGCCGGCGGGTCAGCCGACCGGCAGGGCGGCGGGTCAGCCGACCGGCAGGGCGGCGGGTCAGCCGACCGGCAGGGCGGCGGGTCAGCCGACCGGCAGGGCGGCGGGTCAGCCGACCGGCGGGGCGGTGGGCGGCTTCGGGGCGGCGGCCGGCTCGGCCTGGCCGCTCGGGGTGTCCTGGTCGCCGAAGGACTCCCGGACCAGGCGGTTCGCCTCCTCCTGGCTGATCCCGGAGGCCACCAGCAGGTCGCTGGCCGTGGTGCGCACCTGCGCGATCACCACGCTGCCGGAGAAGCCCACCCCCTCGGCGTACGCCCGGCCGGCCTCGCTGACCGCGCGCAGCGCCCGCTCCCGTGCCTTCTCCGGCTCCTCCCCGACGGCGAACTCGTGCTTGAGCAGGCGTACCGACTCGGCGAGGTGGCCCGCCGCGTCCGGCATCGGCTCCGGCACGGGCTCCTCGTCCTCGATCAGGGTGACCGCGCGCCGGATCAGCGTGCCGGCGTTGCGCATCGCCCGGTCGATCGGGTCGGCGGCCTCGGCGTAGTGGGTGAGTTCGTCCCGCCGGTGCCACCGGGCCGGCGAGAGGACGGCGGTCTCCTTCGCCCCCTCGATCGCCTCGGTGAAGGTGGACAGCTCCTCCTGGTTGTTGCGCAGCCGGTCCAGGGCCCGTTGGGCCTTGTCCCGGTCCCGTTGGCGAAGGGCGTCGGCGGTGTCGTCGAGCTGCGCGGCGAGCAGGTCCAGCGCCGGCCGGGCGGCCCGGTTGATCACCCGGAGCGGATTGAGCGGCAGCAGGACCGAGGTGACCAGCAACGCGATCCCGCCGCCGACGAACGCGTCGACGAACCGGGGGATCTCCAGGTTCGCGGTCTTCGGGCTCAGCGTGACGATCAGCACGGCCGTGGCCGCCGCCTGGATGACGATGGACACGCTGGCGCCGGCGAAGATGGTCAGCACGATCGACCCGGTCACCACGAGGCCGAGCTGCCACGCCCCGGTGCCGACCAGGTAGATGAGGAAGTCGCCCACGGCGACCCCGATCGCCACCCCTAGGATCAGCTCCACCGTACGGCGGAGCCGCTGCCCGACCGAGGCGGCGAGGGTGCCGACCGCGGAGATCGGCGCGAACACCGGCTCCGGGTTGCCCAGCAGATTGTGCGCCGCCCACCAGGACAGGCCGGCGGCGAGGCCGGCCTGCACGGCCAGGCCCCACGCCATCCGCACCCGGTGCAGCCGGTCGTGCAGGGTCGCCCTGCCGCGGTGCCGCAGCTCCTCCATCGCGTCGGCGATGCGGGCACCGTCGATGTCCGTTCCGCCGTCGCGGCGGATGGCCCGCCGCACCAGCGAGAGTCGACGGTCCCGGGCCACGGCCATGGCGGGGACTACCCGTACCGGGGCGGGTGAATCCTCCGTGTCGGCGGCGGTGCGGCAGACTCGGCCGCATGGCCGACCTTCTCGACCGGTGGCGGGCGGCGGCCCGGGGCGCCGGGGCGACCGACGCGACGCAGCGGGACCGCGCCGGGGCGGAGCTGCTGGGGCGCTGGCGGGAACCGCACCGGCACCACCACACGGTCGCCCACCTGACCGTCGTCCTCGACGTGGTCGACGCGCACGCGTCGTCCGCCGCGCGGCCGGACCTGGTGCGCCTCGCGGCCTGGTGCCACGACGCGGTCTACGACCCACGCGCCGAGGGCGACGCCAACGAGCGGGACAGCGCGGCGCTCGCCGACGCCCTGCTCACCCGGTCGGGGCTGCCGGCCAACGCCGTGGCCGAGGTCCGCCGGCTGGTCCTGCTCACCGCCGGGCACGCCGTCGACCCGGGCGACGCCGACGGCGCGCTGCTCTGCGACGCCGATCTCGCCGTCCTGGCCGCGCCACCCGGGGCGTACGACCACTATGCCGCCGCGATCCGCCGGGAGTACGCGCACGTGCCCGACCCGGCCTTCCGGGCCGGCCGCGCCCGGGTGCTCACGGGGCTGCTCGCCCTGCCGGCCCTGTTCCGGCTGCCGCCGCTGGCCACCCGCTGGGAAGCCCGGGCCCGCGCCAACCTCACCCGCGAACTGGCCACCCTCCACTGAGTCCCGGCCCCCGCCCCGCCCCGCCCCCTCGGCCCCCACCCTCGGCTTCCGCGATCTTGCAGTTTCGGCCCGGGCGAAAGCTGCGAATCACCGTATAGACAGGGCCGGAACTGCAAGATCGCCGGAGGGGCGGGCAGCGGGGGTGCGGGGGCGGGTCAGGTGCTTCGGTCGGCGCAGGCCGGCCTGCCGGAGCAGGCGCACGAGTTCCCGGCTCGGCACCACCCGGGCGCCCAGCCAGACCGCTGCGGCGAACCGCTCGGCGGGAATGTCGTAGTGGTCCCGGTCGAAGCCCCGGCGGGGCACCCCCAGCGCCTCGGCGAAGGCGTGCACCTCGGCGTGGGAGACGTCGCTGATCAGGTGGGACCAGAGCCGCCCCCGCCACGGCCAGGCGGGCCGGTCCAGGTAGAGCATGCCGGCCAAGTTACCCGGTGCGAGGGCCGGTTGTCGGTCGCACGCGGCCGACCGTAGCCTCGGCGGCATGGCCGGACCCCCTCTCCTCGACGACCTGCGGGCGGCACTCGGCGACGACGCCGTGCTGACCGACCCGGACCTGCTCCGGATGCACGAACGGGACGAGGCGGACCTCTGCGCCGCCGGCACGCCCCTGGTGGTCGTCCGTCCCCGCGGCACCGCCCAGGTCTCCGCCGTGCTGCGGGCGGCCGCCCGGCACGGCGTGCCGGTGGTCCCGCAGGGGGCGCGGACCGGGCTGGCCGGCGCGGCCAACGCGGTCGACGGCGCGGTGGTGCTCAGTACGGTCGCGATGGACGCCATCCTGGAGATCGACCCGGTGAGCCGGATCGCCGTGGTGCAGCCCGGCGTGGTCAACGCGACGCTCGCCGCCGCGGTGGCGAAGCAGGGGCTGTGGTACCCGCCCGACCCCGGCTCGTGGGAGTCCTCCACCATCGGCGGCAACGTCGCCACCAACGCTGGCGGCATGTGCTGTGTCAAGTACGGCGTCACCACCGAGTACGTCCTCGGCCTGGAGGTGGTGCTCGCCTCCGGCGAGGTGCTGCGCACCGGCCGGCGCACGGCCAAGGGCGTCGCCGGGTACGACCTCACCCGGCTCTTCGTCGGCTCCGAGGGCACCCTGGGCGTGATCACCGAGGTGACCGTCGCACTGCGTCCCGCCCCGGCGGAGTCGCTGACCATGGTGGCGGTCTTTCCGTCCACCGCCGCGGCCGGCGCGGCCGTCGCCGAGATCGCCGCCCGGGGCCTCTCCCCCAGCCTGCTGGAGCTGCTGGACCAGACCCACCTGCGGGCGATCGAGGCGTACCGGCCGATGGGCCTGCGGACGGACGCGCAGGCGCTGCTGCTGGCCGCCGCCGACACCGGCGCCGGGGCGGCCGACGACCTGGCCGGGTTGGCCGCGGTCTGCGAGGCGGCCGGCGCCGACGAGGTCTACGCGGCCACCGACGCCGTGGAGGCGGCGGCCCTGTTGCAGGCCCGCCGGCTCGCGCACCCGGCCATGGAGAAGTTCGCCGCGGACGCCTACCCGGGCGGCAACGGCGGCCTGGTCATCGACGACGTGGCGGTGCCCCGGGGCGCGCTGGCGGCGCTGCTGGACGGGGTGGCCCGGATCGCGGCGGAGTGCGACGTGCCGATCGGCGTCGTCGGTCACGCCGGCGACGGCAACATGCACCCGAACATCGTGGTGGACCGGGCCGACCCGGCGAGCCTGGAACGCGGCCGGCGCGCCTTCGACGAGATCATGCGACTCGGCCTGGAGCTGGGTGGCACCTGCACCGGCGAGCACGGCGTGGGCCTGCTCAAGCGGGACTGGCTGGCCCGCGAGATCGGCCCGGTGGGCGTCGCCGTGCACCAGGCGATCAAGGCCGCGCTCGACCCGACCGGCCTGCTCAACCCCGGCAAGGTCCTCTGACAGCCGGCCCCGGCGGGGCGACGCGTGGCGGGAGCCGCAGGGTGGCGGGCACGCCGGCGGGGCGACGCGCGGTGCGACCGGCCACCGCAGGCCTGGCGGGGCCGGGGCGGCGCGGGGGTCAGTCGGTGATCTCGGCCGGGGTGGCCTGGGTGAGCAGCAGCAGGATCTCGTTGGCGATCGGCGGGCGTTCCTCCCCGGGGCAGTCCTGGGACGTGATCAGGCCGACGGTGGTGAGCAGGCTGGAGGTCAGCGAGCCGATGCAGGTGACCTGGTAGGCCCGGGCCTGGTCGGTCTCCTTCGCCAGTCCCGGGTCGGCCAGCAGCCCCCGCAGCCGGGTGGCCTGCTCCGGGTCGAGCGTGCCGGTCGACGTCACCCCGTCGCCGGCGCAGTCGACGCACTCCCACCGGCCGTCCGGTTCCACGTTCAGCGTGCGCAGCGGGCCGTCCCCGCCGACCTTCTGCAACAGGCTGACCTTGCCCTCCTCGGCGGTCGCCGCGCCGATCCGCCCCGGCTCCGGCAGTCCTGTCCCGACCGGGCGCGGCGCGGGGGGGTCGTCGTCGGCGATGCCGGGCAGGGAACAACCGGCGAGGGCGGCGACCAGCAGGGCGGCGACGGACAGGGGAAGCAGACGTGACCAGACAGCGGGTGGCACGCGCCGGAACCTACCCCACCGTAGGTAGCGCCGGAACCGGCTGAGCGGTCGGCCGTCGAAGGCAGGGGTCGGGGTGGGGGATCGGTCAGCGGGACGACGACGGTAGTTCGACGGGATCGTCGTCCGAGCCGCGGTCGGCCGCGAAGCCCCGGACGTCGGGCGCGCCGAGCCGGGCGGCGTCCGCCGTGGCGTCGTCGGGCATCAGCTGGGACTGCCGTTCCGCCTCCACCCTGGCCCGGTAGTGCTCCACCTCACGGGCCCGGGTGGCCTCGTCCCAACCGAGCACCGCGCCCATCAGCTCGGCGGCGTGCCCGGCCGACTCCAGGCCGCGGTGCGCGGTCTCGAAGGAGATCCGGGTCCGCCGGGTGAGCACGTCCTCCAGATGCAGCGCCCCCTCCGCCCGGGCCGCGTACGTCACCTCGGCCGCGAGGTATTCCGGGGCACCGGCCAGCGGGGAGGCGAGCAGCGGATCGGCGTCGACCAGCGCGAGCAGGTCCAGGGTGAGGGTGCCGTAGCGCTCCAGCAGGTGCTCGACCACCCCGACCGGCATCCCGTGCCGGCGGGCCAGGTCCGCCCGGCCCCGCCACATCGCCGGGTAGCCGTCCGCACCCAGCAGCGGCAGGTCGGCGGTACGCGAGGGGCGTACGGCGCCGAGCCGGTGGGCGGCCCGGTCGACCACGTCCGAGGCCATCACCCGGTACGTCGTGTACTTGCCGCCGGCGACCAGCAGCAGCCCGAGCATCGGCTCGAAGACGGCGTGCTCGCGGGACAGTTTCGAGGTGGAGTCGGCCTCGCCGGCCAGCAGCGGCCGCAGCCCGGCGTAGACGCCCTCGATGTCGGCCGTGGTGAGCGGCCGGTCCAGCACGGTGTTGACCTGCTCCAGCAGGTATTCGATGTCCCGGGCGGAGGCGGCCGGGTGGGACCGGTCGAGCCGCCAGTCGGTGTCGGTGGTGCCGATGATCCAGTGCCCGCCCCACGGGATGACGAAGAGCACGCTGGTCGCCGTACGCAGGATCAGCCCTGCCTCGCCGGTGATCGCCGAGCGGGGCACCACCAGGTGCACGCCCTTGGAGGCCCGGACGCGGATGCCGGGGCGCAGCCCGACGTCGTTCAGCATCCGGGACATGTCGTCGCTCCACACGCCGGTGGCGGCGATGACGGTGCGGGCGTGCACCTCGAACTCGGCGTCCGGGGAGCCGGGCGGCGCCTCCAGGTCGCGGACCCGGACGCCGGTGACCTCGCGGGCCTGCCGGATCAGCCCGACCGCCCGGGCGCTGGGCACCACGGTCGCGCCGAGGCTGGCCGCGGTGCGGGCCAGGGTCACCACCAGCCGGGCGTCGTCGACCTGCCCGTCGTAGTAGCGGATCGCGCCGGCCAGCGCGTCGGCCCGCAGGCTGGGGAAGACCCGGCGGGCGCCCTCGCGGGTCAGGTGGCGGTGCAGCGGCATGCCCCGGCCGCCGCCGAAGATCCCGGCGAAGGCGTCGTACGCCGCCACTCCGGCGCCGTAGTAGGAGCGGCGGAACAGCCGGCCGGGCAGGTCGCGCGCGCCGCGCCCGCCGGGCAGCGGGACCAGGATGGGCACCGGCCGCACCAGGTGCGGGGCGAGCCGGGTGGCGAGCAGGCCGCGCTCGGTGAGCGCCTCGTGCACCAGGTGGAACTCCAGCTGCTCCAGGTAGCGCAGGCCGCCGTGGATCAGCTTGCTGGAGCGGCTGGAGGTGCCGGCGGCGTAGTCGCGCGCCTCCACCAGCGCCACCTTCAGCCCCCGCGAGGCCGCGTCCAGGGCGGCGCCCGCCCCGGTCACCCCACCGCCGATGACCAGCACGTCGAAGCGTTCGGCCCGCAGGCGGCGCAGGTCGGTGGCCCGGCGCTCCGGGGAGAGCTGGCTGGCCTCGGTTCGGGACACGTTGGGGTCGCGCACCCGTCCACGGTAACCGTCACGGCCACACCGGCGGCACACACCGTCCGCGCCGTACTGTCTGAGGAATGGAGATCGGCCCCCCGTTCCCCGCTGGTCAGCCCGCCCCGCTCCCGCCGGCCGCGCCGGCCCGGTCGAGTCCGTGGCCCGTGGTGGCGGCGGTGGTCGCCGGTTGCTGGACGGTCGGGTTCGTGGTGGTCAGCCAGCTCGGCGGGTGGCTGGCCGACCAGATCATGCTGGCCTCCGGGCTGCACCGCGTGGTGTGGCTCTGGCCGGCGACGGTGCTGTTCACCGTGCTGCTGGTCGGCGCGCCCGCGCTTTCGCTCGCCCTGCTGCCCCGCTCGGCGGCGGTCCGCGCCACCGGCCGGGCCTGGCTGGCCGCGGCGCTCGTGCTCGGCGCGCTGGGGCTGCTCCGGGCGCTCCCGCCGGTGCACCACGAGGCGTACCTCGCGGCGCTCGCCGCCACGGCCGCCCTGGCCGCCCTCGTCCTGCGGGCGCTCGCCCGCCGCGCCGCCGCGCCGCCCCGGCCCTCCGCCCCGACCGCCCCCCTGCTCGGGGTGGCCGGCGGGCTGGCGCTGCTGCTGCCGTGGGTCTGGCTGGGGGCGCTCGGCGGGCTGCTGGAGACGGTGCTCGCCGGGCTCGCCGCCGCCGCCCTGGGCGTGCTGGCGGGGGCGCTGCTGGACGACGCCTTCTGGTCCCGCTTCGCCGTCGGCGAGCCGCCCCGGCCGGCCCGGTTGGTGCTGGTCGGCGGGCTGGTCGCCGGGGTCGCGCTGCTCGTCCTCGCCGCCGGGGTCGGGCAGTCCGGGGCCCAACTGCCCCTGCTGCTGACCCTGCCGCCGGCCGGCTTCGCGCTGGCCGCCCTGCACGCGGCGGCCCGCCGCCCGGCCGCCGCCACCCCGGCAGCGCCGCCGGGCACGGTGCCGGCCGACCCGCCGGGTACCGCCCCTGCCGGCCCGTCGGACACCACCGGAAGTGAGCCGGGCGGGCGCGAGCCGGGCGGGCGGGCCGGGGTCCGCGCCGCCACCCGCTGGCTGGTCGGGCTCGCCGTGTTCGGCCCGCTGGCCTTCACCGATCCCGAGGAGATCACCCTCGTCCTGGCCAACACCCGCGACGTGCCGTTCTGGGTGGCGGCCGCCGCCGGCGCCGGACTCGCCGTCGCGGCCGTGCTCGCCGTGGCGTACGGCGTGCTGCTGGCCCGGCCCCGCGGCCGGCGGCCGAGCCGGCGGGTGGCCGGGGTGACCGCCGCGGCCCTGCTGGTCGCGGTCGGCGCGGTGGCCGTCGGCGCGGGCCAGCCCGGCCTGCACGGCGAGCGGCTGTTCGTGGTGCTGCGCGAGCAGGCCGACCTGCACGGGGTGCCGGCGGCGGCCGGGCGGGCCGGCCGGGACGCGCGGGCCGGCGAGGTCTACCGGCGGCTGGTCGACACCGCCGAGCGGACCCAGGCCGACCTGCGCCGGGACCTGCGCCGGCTGCGGCTGGACCACACCCCCTACTACCTGGTCAACGCGGTCGAGGTGGACGGCGGGCCGGCGGTGCGGGCCTGGCTGTCCCGCCGGCCGGAGGTGGCCCGGGTGCTGGTCAGCCAGCGGGTGCGGCCGCTGCCCGCGCCGGCCGGCCGCAGTCGGGGCACCGCGCCCGCGCCGGCCGGCCCGGAGTGGAACGTCCGGATGCTCGGCGCGGACCGCGTCTGGTCGCAGCTCGGGGTGGACGGCTCCGGGATCGTGGTCGGCAGCTCCGACTCCGGGGTGGACGGCGGGCACCCGGCGCTGGCCGCCGGCTTCCGGGGCGGCGACGACTCCTGGTACGACCCGTGGGACGGCACCCGCTCCCCGACCGACCAGGGCGGGCACGGCACGCACACCGTGGGCAGCGCGGTGGGCCGCGGGGGGATCGGGGTGGCCCCGGGCGCGCAGTGGGTGGGCTGCGTCAACCTGGACCGGAACCTGGGCAACCCCGGGTACTACCTGGACTGCCTCCAGTTCATGCTGGCGCCCTTCCCGCCCGGCGGGAACCCGTTCACGGACGGGCGCCCGGCGCGCGCCCCGGAGATCCTCACCAACTCGTGGGGCTGCCCGCCGATCGAGGGCTGCGACCTGCGGGCGCTCCGGCCGGCCACCGCCGCCCTGGAGGCCGCCGGCATCCTGGTCGTCGCCGCCGCCGGCAACACCGGTCCGTACTGCGGCTCGATCGACGACCCGCCCGCGCCGTACGCGGACGTGCTGACCATCGGCGCGGTGGACCAGCGGCGCCGGGTCACCGACTTCTCGTCCCGCGGACCGGTGCGGGGGGCGGCGAAGCCGGACCTGGTCGCCCCCGGCGACGAGGTGCTGTCGGCGATGCCCGGCGGCGGGTACGCCACCCTGAGCGGCACCTCGATGGCGACCCCGCAGGTGGCCGGCGTCGTGGCGCTGATGTGGTCGGCCAACCCGGCGCTGGTGGGCGACCTGCCCCGCACCCGGCAGATCCTGCGGGACACCGCGACCCCGGCGACGTACGCCTCCCGGACGGAGACCTGCGGCGGCGACGCGAACATCACCGGCGCCGGCCTCGTCGACGCGTACGCGGCGGTGCGGGCGGCCCGCGGGTGAGCGGCCCTTGCCCCACCCCGCACCCCGTGCTCTAGGGTCGGCGACCATGGATGCGGAGATCGTCGAGCTGACCGCCGACCGGGCGCCCGCCGTGGTGGAGCTGTGCCGCCGGGCGCTGGACCTGCCCGAGGACGCCGCCGAGGCGCCGGCCCTGGTGGCCGCGCTCTGGGCCCGGGCGGCCGCCGACCGGCCGGTCGTCGCGCTGGGCGCGTACCGGGGGGCGGAGCTGGTCGGGGCGTTGGTCTGCTCCCTGTCGGGGCGGGACGCCGGGCTCGGGCATGTGGACCTCGTGGCGGTGCACCCCGACCACCGGCGCCGGGGCGTCGCCCGGGCGCTGCTGTCGTCCGCCGAGCGGACCCTGGCCGGTCTCGGCGCGGCCGAGGTGCTGCTGGCGGGGAACCCGCCGTACTACGCCTGGCCCGGGATCGACGTGCGCTACACCCCGGCGGTCTGCGCCGCGCTGGCGCTCGGCTACCGGCAGGACCGGACGGCGTGGAACATGACCGCCGACCTGTCGTACGACGACTCTCCCGCGCTGCGCTCCACGGAGGCGGCGGAGGCACGGCTGGCCGGTCGGGGCGTCTCGGTCCGCCGCGCCGAGCCGGCCGACCTGCCGGCGCTGGCGGAGTTCGCCCGCGCCACGTTCGGCGGCGCCTGGGACGCGGAGCTGGCCGGCTCGGTGGGCCGGGAGGGGGCGGGCTGCCACCTGGCCGAACGCGACGGCGAGGTGCTCGGCTTCGCCGCGTACGGGTCGTCCCGGCCGAGCTGGTTCGGGCCGATGGGCACCGCCCCGGCTGCGGAGGGCTCGGGCATCGGCGGGGTGCTGCTGCGCCGCTGCCTGCGCGACCAGCGGGCGGCGGGCGTGACGGCGGCGCAGATCGGCTGGGTGGGGCCGGTGCCGTTCTACTCGGGCAGCGCGGGCGCCCGGATCGAGCGGGTCTTCTTCCTGTACCGCAGGACGCTCGGAGAGTGACGGAAGAGGGCGAAGGGGATATAGACGCCGATAACCCCATTCGCCCCCATCTTTGATCGACGCCCCCTACCGTTTCGGTAGAGGAGGCAGCCATGACCACGGACGACGAACGCCCCGGCCCGTTGCCGTTCGACTGGCTCGACTACGGCGACGCCGAGCAGCAGGCGGAGATGACCGGCGCCGACGAGCCGACCGACGAGCCGGTGGCGCTGGTCGACGAGCCGGTCCAGATCCCGCAGCCGTACGGCCGGGCGCAGAAGAGGCGCAACCAACGACCACTGCCGACCTGACGGCGAAAGGGGCGGACCGCTGACGCGGCCCGCCCCTTCCGGCGTAGTGGAGCTGGACTCAGAAGTCCATGTCCCCGCCACCCGGACCAGCCGGGGCGGCCGGGGCCTTCTCCGGCTTGTCCGCCACGACGGCCTCGGTGGTGAGGAAGAGCGCCGCGATCGACGAGGCGTTCTGCAGCGCCGAACGGGTCACCTTGGCCGGGTCGATGATGCCCGCGGCCAGCAGGTCGACGTACTCGCCGTTGGCGGCGTTGAGGCCGTGACCCGGCTCGATGTTGCGGACGTGCTCGACGACCACGCCGCCCTCGAGGCCGGCGTTGACGGCGATCTGCCGCAGCGGGGCGTCCAGCGCGATCTTGACGATCTGCGCGCCGGTCGCCTCGTCGCCGGTCAGGTCCAGCTTGTCGAAGGCGGTCTTGCCGGCCTGCACCAGCGCGACGCCACCACCCGGGACGATGCCCTCCTCGACGGCGGCCTTCGCGTTGCGGACGGCGTCCTCGATGCGGTGCTTGCGCTCCTTCAGCTCGACCTCGGTGGCCGCGCCGACCTTGATCACCGCGACGCCGCCGGCCAGCTTGGCCAGCCGCTCCTGCAGCTTCTCGCGGTCGTAGTCGGAGTCGCTCTTGTCGATCTCGGCCCGGATCTGGTTGACCCGGCCCTGGATCTGCTCGGCGTCGCCGGCACCGTCGACGATGGTGGTCTCGTCCTTGGTCACCACGACCTTGCGGGCGCGGCCCAGCATGTCGAGGCCGACGGCGTCCAGCTTGAGGCCGACCTCCTCGCTGATGACCTGACCACCGGTGAGGATGGCGATGTCGGCCAGCATGGCCTTGCGGCGGTCACCGAAGCCCGGCGCCTTGACGGCGACCGACTTGAAGGTGCCCCGGACCTTGTTGACGACCAGGGTGGCCAGGGCCTCGCCCTCGATGTCCTCGGCGATGATCAGCAGCGGCTTGCCCGACTGCATGACCTTCTCGAGGATCGGGAGCAGGTCCTTGACCGACGAGATCTTGCTGTTGACGATCAGGAGGTAGGGGTCGTCGAAGACGGCCTCCATGCGCTCCGGGTCGGTCATGAAGTAGGCCGAGATGTAGCCCTTGTCGAAGCGCATACCCTCGGTGAGCTCCAGCTCCAGGCCGAAGGTGTTGCTCTCCTCGACGGTGATGACGCCTTCCTTGCCGACCTTGTCCATCGCCTCGGCGATGATCTCGCCGACGGTGCTGTCACCGGCGGAGATGGAGGCGGTGGAGGCGATCTGCTCCTTGGTCTCGACGTCCTTGGCGAGCTTGGACAGCTCCTCCGAGACGCTGGCCACGGCGGCCTCGATGCCCCGCTTCAGGGCCATCGGGTTGGCACCGGCGGCCACGTTGCGCAGACCCTCGCGGACGAGGGCCTGGGCCAGGACGGTCGCCGTCGTCGTGCCGTCACCGGCCACGTCGTCGGTCTTCTTGGCGACCTCCTTGACCAGCTCGGCGCCGATCTTCTCGTAGGGGTCCTCGAGCTCGATCTCCTTGGCGATGCTCACACCATCGTTGGTGATGGTGGGGGCACCCCACTTCTTTTCGAGCACGACGTTGCGGCCCTTGGGGCCGAGGGTCACCTTCACGGCGTCGGCGAGCTGGTTCATGCCCCGCTCGAGGCCCCGGCGCGCCTCTTCGTCGAACGCGATCATCTTGGCCATACGGCGTTGTCCTCCTGGACACTCACGGGCCACCCGGAGGTTGTGTCCCGGATGGGCCGCCTGGTGTACGCACCTTGGGGACGTCGCCACCTGGCGACGACGACGTCTCCTCGGCCGGGCCGGATAGCCCGCGACGACCGGCCATGTGCCGCACCGACGTGTGGACGCCCGTGCGGCCGTGGCCCTACCGCCCCGACCATTGGCACTCACGGTATGCGAGTGCCAATGACTTGTTTAGCACTCTCCCCTGCCGAGTGCAAGCACGCCCGCCCCGCTCAGCCGAGTTCACCGGCCAGCCGCGCGCTGTCCACCGGTCCCTCGTGGGCGCGCTGCTCGGCGTACGTGACGACCAGGCCGACCAACTGGGCGAGGTGGGTGGGCAGGCCCAGCACCCCGCCGAGCACCGCCACCGCGATCGCGCCCACCGCCGTGCCCGGCGACTCCAGCGGGGTGACGCCGAACGGCAGCGAGCCGAAACCCTCCACCAGGCCGGCCGCCCCGCCCCCGACGATCACCGCCGCCGCGACGATCGCCACCCGGCCGAGCAGCAGGCCCAGCCGGTCGTGGAACATCCGGTACGAGCGGCCGATCGGGTGCTGCCGCTCGAAGAGGTAGACCGGGCCGGCCATGCTCAGCGCGAAGGCGAAGTAGATGCCGGGGATGACGCAGAAGCACACCCCGAGCCCGATGATCACGCCCATCAGCAGGGTCCAGCCCCAGAGGCCCGGCGCCCGGCGCAGGCCGTAGCCCAACGCGGCGCCGACGGTCACCGGCTGGCCGGCCGCCTGCCGGGCGACCACCCAGGTGCCGGCGGCCCAGCCGAGGCTCTGCACCAGGCCGAAGAGCAGGGCGCCGCCGATCAGCACGGCCATCATGGTGCCCAGGTCGGCCAGGAAGGTGTCGGGCAGCGCGGCCGGGTCGTCGGCCATCGACTCGTCCCACCGGGCCGACGGGTCGACCACCAGCGCGAGCACCGACAGCACCACGGCCGGCAGCACCTGGGTGAGCAGCAGGATCGGCAGCAGCGGCTTCCAGCCCCGGCGCACCGCGCCGACGCACCGGTCGAACCAGCCACTCACGCCGCCGCCGGGCGGGGTGACCAGCGGGTCGGCCGGGTCGAGGCCGTGGCCGGGCGGGTACCACCCGTGGACCGGCTGCCCCGGGTACGCGACCGGCGCGCCCGGATACACGACCGGCGCGCCCGGATACCACGGCTGCCCGCCGTGCGGGCCGGAGCCGGCCGGGAACCCGCCGGTGGGCGGGAAGACCCACCCCTGCGGCTGCGGCTGCGGCTGCGGCGCGCTCGCATCGCCGGCCGTGGCGGGGTCGGGATCCCCCGACGGGGGCGTGGCCTGGGGCGGCTGGTCGGACATGAACCCTCCTCAGCGACGGCTGAACCGGCTCACGATCCTCCATGCCTGGCACCCCGTGCCGCAGCCCGGGGTGCCACGAACCACGACCACGAACCACGGCCCGTCCCGGCTGCGGTTCCCGCCCAACGATGCCGCAGGTCACACCCCGGAACCGGACCCCGCCGCTGCCGCTGCCCGGCCCCTGTCGAGCTGCCCTCACAGATGGGGCACACCATGCCTCGCAGGCGGCCGAGCCGGATGCGAGGCATGGTCATACAGAGACGGGTGGTCCTACAGACGGGGCAGCTCGACAGCGCCCACCACACACCACCATCCCGCCCGCCGAACCCATGTGTCGAAGCGGGTCACCCGACCGGCTCACCCGCCGGAGCGGATCGACGGATGCCGTTTGGCACCGCCGCGCGGGGCGGGCGGCGGCGGAAGGGCCCGGTCTGTGGCGGACGGGGGACGGGGGTCAGGCGATGACGCGTACGCGCTCGGCCTGGGGCCCCTTCTGGCCCTGGGCGATCTCGAACTCCACCCGCTGGCCGTCGTCCAGCGCCTTGTAGCCGTCCATCTCGATCGCGGAGAAGTGGACGAAGACGTCCTGCCCGCCGTCGACGGCGATGAAGCCGTAGCCCTTTTCGGCGTTGAACCACTTCACGGTGCCCTGTGCCACGGTCCACTTCCTCACTCTGCACGGCGTTCCACAACCCCGGAGGCCGGCGGACCGGCACCGGAGGACCACCGAATCGGCGGTCGGGGAGGCCGCTGCATTCGGTGACCGAAATCGCACGCTACACGAGGCGTGACGGCGGCGCACGACCCCAAATCGGGCATATTCCGATCGAGGGGCATCGTCATCCGTCGCTGTGGTAGGCATGCGGCATGACGAGGACGCCGGACGGGCCGGGGCGGGGGCCGGCGGGCATCCGGCACGCGGAGATCCGGCGGGTCCGGCCCCGGGACGCCGCCCGGATGCGGGCGCTGCGGCTGGAGATGCTCGCCGACGCGCCGCTGGCCTTCCTGGAGACCCTCGCCAACGCGGCGGCCCGGCCGCACGCCGACTACGCGGCCCGGATCGCGCACGTGTCGGCCGGCACGGACACCGCGCAGTTCGTCGCGGACCCGGGCGGCCGGCTGGTCGGGCACGCCGGGGGCACGGTGACCCCGGAGGAGCCCGGGCTGACCGTCGTCTACGCCGTCTACGTCACCCCGTCGTGGCGCGGCACCGGCCTGCTCGGCGAACTGGTCGAGGCGGTGGCCGCCTGGTCCCGGAAGTGCGGCCGGCCCGAGCTGATGCTGGAGGTGGTGGTCGGCAACGACCGGGCCTACCGCGCCTACCGGCGGCTGGGCTTCGTCGACACCGGCGTACGCGTGCCGCACCCCACCGTGCCGGCGCTCACCGAACTCCAGATGCGCCGCTCCGCCTGACGCGGAAGGGTTTCCGGGGTGGGCTGCCCCGGAAACCCTTCCGTGACTCAGGCGTGCCGACGGGACTGCACGATGCGGAACCGGTTGGCCACGTAGGCGCCGTCGGTGAGCGCGGAGTTGGCCGCCGCGTTCGCGCCGCTGCCGTGGAAGTCGGAGAAGGCCGCCGACTGGTTCACGAAGACCCCGCCGGTCAGGTTGCAGGACAGGTGCACCCCGACCTCGATCGCCGCCGCCTCGGCCGCGTCGAGGACCGCCTCGTCGGTGGAGTAGACCGCCGCGGTGAGCGCGCCCTTCTCGCCGACCGTCGACCGCAGGATCTCCAGGCTGTGCGCCGTCGAGTCGGTCGCGATGGCGAACGAGATCGGCCCGAACCACTCCTTCGAGTAGGTCGCCGTGTCGTCGGCCGCCAGCTTGACCAGCGTCGGGGTGCGGACCACCGCGCCGGGGAAGGCCGGGTGCTCGACCGTACGCGACTCCAGCACCGTCTCGCCGACCTTGGTGACCTCGTCGAGGCGCTCCAGCACCCCGTCGTTGACGATCGCGCCGGTGAGCTCCACCCCGCGCGCCGGGTCGGCGGTGAGCTTGCCGATCGCGGCGGCGATCCCGCCGGCCACCTCGTCGAAGCTCTTGTGCCCCTGGTCGGTGGTGATGCCGGCGGCGGGGATGAGGATGTTCTGCGAGGTGGTGCACATCTGGCCGCTGTAGAGGGTCAGCGTGAAGCCGAGGTTGCGGCACATCCCGGCGAAGTCGTCGGTGGAGTCGACCACCACCGTGTTCAGGCCGGCCTTCTCGGTGTAGACCGCCGCCTGCCGGGCGTTGGCCTCCAGCCAGTCGCCGTACTCGGTGGAACCCGTGAAGTCGACGATCTTCACGGCCGGGTGCAGGGCCAGCGTGGAGGCGAGCTTCTCGCCGGGGGCCTCGGCGGCGAGCAGCACCAGGTTCGGGTCGAAGCCGGCCTCGGCGAGCACCTCCCGGGCGTACCTGACGGTGACGGCCAGCGGGAGCACCGCGCGCGGGTGCGGCTTGACCACCACCGGGTTGCCGGTGACCAGCGAGGCGAACAGCCCCGGGTAGGAGTTCCAGGTCGGGAAGGTGTTGCAGCCGATCACCAGCGCCACGCCGCGTGGCACCACGTGGAAGGTCTTGGTCATCCGCAGCGGGTCGCCCTTGCCGGCGGCCTTCTCCCAGCCCGCCGTCCCCGGGTGCCGGGTCATCTCCGCGTACGCGTAGGCGACCGCCTCCAGCGCGCGGTCCAGCGCGTGCGCGCCGCCGGCCTGGAAGGCCATCACGAACGCCTGGCCGCTGGTGAACTGCACCGCGTTGGCCAGCTCGAAGATGTGCTTGTGCAGCCGGTCGAGGATCTCCAGGCAGACGCCCACCCGGGTCTGCGGGCCGGCGTCGCGCCAGCTCGGCAGTGCGGCGGAGGCGGCGGCGACCAGCTCGTCGGCCCCGGCGTGCGGGTAGCGGACGCCCAGCTCGACGCCGAACGGGCTGGTCTCGGTGGCGACCCGGTCGCCGGCGCCCGGCTGGTCGAGGGGGAAGTCGCCGCCGAGGTACGCCTCGAAGGCGGCCTTGCCGTCGGCGGCGGCGGTCTCGCCGTAGACCCGTGGGCTGGGCGACTCGGGGTAGGCGGACCAGTACCCGCGCTCCGTGATCGCGGTCAGCGCACGGGTCAGGGTGTCGGCGTGCCTGTCGTACAGGGGGTGCGGGGTCTCCGTCATGCCCGCCATCATGCAACAGGAAGCCCCAGGATCAGTAGGGCCGTGTCACAACTCAGATCGTGAGCTGCCAGTCGGTCCAGCCGTCGACCCGGCGGAAGCCGAGCTGCTCGTTGATCGTGATCATGTAGCTGTTCTCGGCCGCGTTGAAGGTGTCGATCGCGCGGACCGCCGGCTCGTGGGCGAGCAGGTGCCGCAGGTTCTCGATCTTGACGAGCAGACCGAGCCGGTGCCCCCGGTGAGCGGGGTCGACGATGGTGATCTGCTGGAACGCGTGCCAGTCGGCGGAGGGGCCCACGTCGAGCAAGGTCCAGGCGGCCACCCGGCCGGACGCCTCGTGGCGCACCGCCGTGTGGTAGCGCCGCCGTCCCCGCGCCTCCAGCGCCCGCTCGATGCCGCGGACCCGTTCGACGTCGATCCGCTCGGGCTCCCACTCCACGTCGCCGAGGGGCGCGTCGGCCATCAGCCGGCCGTCGAGGTAGGCGATGTCGGCGACGTGCTCGTCGGGGGTGCTCCCCTGCCAGCGGAGGACGCGGTAGCCGTCGGCCCGGGTGCGGGCGTCGGCCAGCGCGGCGTCCAGCCCGTCGTGGTCGAGCCGGGTGGTGTCGAGCCGGCTGCGGATCTCGGCCAGCGCCGGCCGCGCGCCGGTCGACGCGGCGAAGGCGGCGCCGGCCTCGGGCCGGGGCGGGCCGCCGGGCAGCGCGGCGACCGCCATCCCCAGCACCCGCTTGCGGCCCCGCTCGCGCAGCAGCCGTACGGCGTGCTCGTGCAGCGCCCGGCCCACCCCGCGGCGCCGCTGGGCCGGGTGCACGATCAGGTCGGCGGTGGCGTTCTCGGTGTTGTCGAGCTGCGGCAGGTCCAGCGCGAGGTAGCCGGCCGGCACGCCGTCGAGCCGGGCCAGCGCCCAGAGCGCGGTGTTGCCGGGCATCGGGTGCCGGATCGCGGCCTCGAAGCGCCGCCGGCAGAAGGGCGGGAAGTCCGGCAGGTCGGCGTCGTTGGCCGCCGCGCCGATCCGGTAGGCCGCGTCGATCGCGGTCTGGTCGGCGGCGTCGATCGGCGCGATCGTGATGCGCATGCCCCGAGGGTGGCCCGGAAACGACGATCGGGCCAGCGATTTAACCGCTGGCCCGATCGGACGTTGGTCGGGAGGGACGCTCGCACAACGCCTCCGGCGTTGGGTCGCAAGAACTCAAAGTCTCCGGCGAGACGCCCTCCCGCACGAAGCATCTTGCGCCGTCCGGTTCCTGCCGTCAAGTCCTTGTCGGTGCGTTTTCCGCACTCACAGCGAAAAGCCAGTTACCCGGCGGATCGACCCGATCCCCCGTCCGGGTGAGTCACCCCTCCCCCGTTCCTCCCGGCCGCCCCCGCGATCTTGCGCTGTGCGCCCCTGACCTGCCCGGAACTCCCGGCGGACCGGGCGGCACCCGCGGCGGTCGCCGGGCACGTCACCGGGCGGCGCCGGCCCGTCCCGTGACGACAACGGGCGGCCGGCGCCCCCTGGGTGCCCGGCCGCCCGTTCGCCGCGTCAGCCCGCCTTGCTGAACTCGATCGAGATCGACTCGACCGCCTGCTTGCGGGTGAACGACCGCGGCATGCCCATCGCCTCCAGCGCGTCGTTGACGCTGTCCACGTACGCCGTCAGGCTCGGCGTGGCGGAGGAGTAGGTGCCGGTCGTGGTCTGGGTGGACGAGCACGTCGTGTCGGTGATCGCACACGCCATCGTGTAGTGCACGGCGCTGTTCCACTGGGTCGAGGTGCCCTGCACGAACAGCCGGGTGTTCACCCGGCACGCCGCGAACAGGTACGGGTTGCGGACCGTGGTGGTGAACGTCGCGGTGTCGGTGCCGGGCCAGTAGCTCACGGTCGACTCCGCCACACAGCCACCGTCGAAGCTGCTCGACGACTTGCTGACGGTGTACTTGTCCTGCGTCCCGGCCGCCGCCGGCGTGGCGCCGAGGGCCACCACACCGAGGGAGGCGGCCAGCATGGTGAAGGCGGTCACGGCCGCCCGGGTGACGCGGGCCGGTGCTGCGTTCATGGGAACCCCTCTCGTGCCGGCCGGGTGGTCGCGGCCGATCGCAATTCGTCGCCTATGTGACAGGCGGCGGTGGACCCCGGGAGCTTCCGGGTACCGCCACCTGGAGATTCTTCGGCCGGGTCGGGAGGGCTGTCCAAGACGCGACAACGATGGGCCATAGGACGGACCTATGAGTGCTGGTAGATCTTCTGATCGTCGATGCCCGCGGGGGTCGGGCAAGGGGGATCGTCATGGTGGAACTACGTCAACTCCGGTACTTCCTCGCCGTCGCCGAGGAGCGGTCCTTCACCCGCGCCGCCGCGCTGCTGCACGTCAGTCAGCCGACGCTGAGCCAGCAGATCCGCGCCCTGGAGCGGTCGGTGCGCGCGCCGCTGTTCCACCGGGAGCCGGCGGGCGTCCGACTCACCGAGGCCGGATCCGCGCTGCTCGAACCGGCCCAGCGGGCCGTGGTCGGGATCGCCGACGGCGTACGGGCGGCCCGGGACACCATCGGCACCGGCGGCGGCACGCTACGCGTCGGCTTCAGCACCGGCGGGGCGGGCGACCTCATCGCGTCGATCCTGCCCGCCTGGCAGCGGGCCGCCCCCGAGGTACGGCTGGTCCTGCGCGAACTGACCGTGGGCGGGCTGTACACCGCCCTGCTGGCGGACCAGATCGACGTGGCGCTCACCCGGCTGCCGCTGGACCCCGAACGGCACGACTGGACGGTGCTGTTCGCCGAGCCCCGCGTCCTCGCGCTGAGCGCCCGGCATCCCCTGGCCGACGCCGGGGCGGCGGTGTCGCTGGCGGACGTGCTGACGCTGGCCATGCCCCGGATCGAGGACGTGCCGACGATCCGCGACTACTGGCTGCTCAACGACTACCGCGACGGCTGCCCGCCGCAGCAGCGCGGGGTGACGGTCACCTCGCCGGCGGAGATGGCGTACCTGATCCTCCAGGACCCGTCGGTGGTGGCCGTTGGTCCCCGCACGGCACGCGGGCTCTCGCCCCTCGCGGAGCTGCGCTTCGTGGAGCTGTCCGAGGTCGCCCCGGTGCCCTTCGTCGCGGCTGCCCGACGGCACGACCGCCGTGCCGCCGTGCTCGCCTTCCGTCAGGTCGCGGCGACGGTCGCGCGCCGCCTGCACGCCGTGCTCACGCCGGCCGATGGCAGACCGGACCGGGTGGCCGGCGTGGGGGCGAGTCGCGCGACCGGTGCCGGGGCGGGCCGGGCCGGCGGCTGAGCCGCGAGCGGTCACCGGCCTCGGACCTCAGCCGAGGAGGCCGGCGTCGCGGGCGGCGCGCAGCGAGGGCCTGATCCGGTGGGTGGGGCCGGCCTGGGCGGCGATCGCGTCGAGGGTCTTGAGCCCCTCGCCGGTGTTGAAGACGACGGTCTCCGCGGTCGGGTCGAGCCGGCCGGACTCGACCAGCTTGCGCAGCACCGCCACCGTCACCCCGCCGGCGGTCTCGGCGAACACGCCGGTGGTGCGGGCCAGCAGCCGGATGCCAGCGCGGATCTCGTCGTCGTCGACGTACTCCATCCAGCCCCCGGTGCGGCGCACCGCCTCCAACGCGTAGAGGCCGGCGGCCGGGTCGCCGATGTTCAGCGACTTGGCGATGCCCGTCGGCTTGACCGGGGTGATCGTGTCGGTGTCGGCGTGCAGGGCGGCGGCGATCGGGTTGCAGCCGGCCGACTGGGCGCCGAAGACTTTCCAGCCGCCGGCCGGCGGCTCGACCAGCCCGATCTCGACCAGCTCGGCGAACGCCTTGTCGATCTTGGTGAGCAGCTCCCCGGAGGCCATCGGGATGACCACCTGGGCCGGGATCCGCCAGCCGAGCTGCTCGGCCACCTCGTAGCCGAGCGTCTTCGACCCCTCGGCGTAGTAGGGGCGGACGTTGACGTTGACGAACGCGGTGTCCTCGAACTCGTCCGTCTCCACCAGCTCGCCGCAGAGCCGGTTCACGTCGTCGTACGAGCCGTCGACGGCGACCAGTTCGCCGCCGTAGACGGCGGTCGTGACGACCTTGCCCTGCTCCAGGTCGCCGGGGATGAAGACCACCGACGGCGCCCCGGCCCGGGCGGCGTGCGCGGCGACCGAGTTGGCCAGGTTGCCGGTGGAGGCGCAGGCGTAGCGGCTGAAGCCGAGCGCCCGGGCGGCGGTCAACGCGACCGAGACCACCCGGTCCTTGAACGAGTGGGTCGGGTTGCCGCTGTCGTCCTTGACCCAGAGCGGGGCGGTGATGCCCAGCTCGGCCGCGAGGTGCGGGGCGGCGACCAGCGGGGTGAAGCCCGGGTCGAGGGTGACCCTGGTCGCCGGGTCCTGGCCGGCGGGCAGCAGCGCCGCGTACCGCCAGATGTTCTGCGGGCCGGCCTCGATCTGCTCCCGGGTGACCGTCGCCAGCGCGGCGGCGTCGTAGTCGACCTCCAGCGGGCCGAAACACTCGTAGCAGGCGTGCTGGGCGGCGAGCGGGTAGCGGGCCGAACAGGCGCGGCAGACCAGGGCGCGGGCGGGGCTGGCGGTGGTGTCGATGCCGGAGACGGCGAACGTCGACGTCATGTCGAGGGTCCTCTCATCTTTCCCCGCATCGCACCCTGCGGCGGGGACGGAATTGGCACCTGCCCCGCCGGTCGCTCTGCGGTGAGCGCGCGGGGTGGTTGCCGGGGCGTCGTCGGGCCGTATCCCTCAGCCCCTCTGGATGAGGTATGCAGTTGTGCCGCCGAGTCTACGGGCAACAGCCTGCCCTGCCGAGCGGGGTTCCCACGCTGTGAGCGGCCCCGCTACCGGGTCACCCACGGCGACCGGGTCGGCGACCGCCACCGGGTCGGGTGAGCGCCGCGCCCGAGCGTGCGTCGGGCACGTCGGCACCACGCCTCCACGAGGCCCGTCGAGCGCCTCCACGGGACCTGTCGAGCTGCCCCGTCCGTGGGACCACCCGGGCACCCGCACCGGGGCCCGGCGCCGGCGACGGAGGTGACCGCTACCGCTGGCGCTCGCGGACGTGACCCGCGGCCGGGCTGGCGTCGACCCGTTACGGTGCGGGGGCTCATCGACGGAAAGGGATCGCACGATGCGTCGCAAGCTCGTCCCGGTGGTGGCGCTCTCCATGGCCTGCCTGCTGGTCGTCACCTCCGCCTGCTCCACGGGCAGCCGGAAGAAGCGCAACCGGTCCTCCGACCGGCCGGCCGGCGCCTCGACGAAGAAGGACCTCGACATCGACGAGGCGACGACCCGGGCGACTCCGACCCCCCGCCGCACGCCCCGGCCGGCCGACCAGCTCACCTGCGCGGAGCTGCGCGACGCCGAGGTGGGGAGCAGGAAGGTCCGCTACAACGGGTACGCCGACCCGATCCCCCTCGCCGGCGGCCGCTGGTCGGGCGAGGACGGCGCGACCGTCGAGCTGCAGAAGCCCTGCGCGATCGGCGACCTCGACGGTGACGGGGCGGCCGACGCGGTCGGCGCGGTCATGCTCAACGGCGGCGGCAGCGGCAGCTTCTTCACCCTCGCCGTCTGGCGCAACGTCGACGGCGACCCGGCCTACCAGGCGCAGACCGACCTCGGCGACCGCACCCCGGTGTCGAGCGTCAGCGTGCGCGACGGCAGGGCGACGGTGGTCTACCTGACCCGGACGCCGGACAGCGCGATGGCCGAGCTGAACATCCGGCGCACCGCCGTCTACCAGCTCAGGGGCACGTCACTGACCGAGCTGAGCCACACCGACGCCCCGTACCGCCCCTGACGCCCCCGCCGCTGGCCCCCGCGGCCGGTCGCACAGACGGGGCAGGTCGACAGCGGCGATCCCGGTGCAGGTGGTCAACGGGGCCGCAGGAATCACCTCGGGCTTCGACGACCCACCCCGGCCGCTGACCCTGCAACCCGGCGAGCGGGTCGGTGCCGCTGCTATGAGACGACGTCCTTGCGGGTGAACCGCCAGAAGGCGAGGCCCCAGAACAGCGTCGTGTAGCTGATCGCCGAGATGGCGCCGCGTACCACGTCGTCGGTCTGCACCGGCGTCGACAGCAGCCCCAGCCAGGCGGTGCTGTAGTGAGTCGGCAGGAACGCGCGCAGCGCGCCGAGCGCGGTGATCTGGTCGAGGATGCTGGAGAGGATCCACAGCAGCACCGCGCCGCCGACCGCGCCGAGCGCCGCGTCCGTCACCACCGACAGCAGGAACGCCAGGCCGGCCACCACCAGGAGTACGACCGCCAGGTAGCCGAGCACCCCCAGCAGCCGCAGCAGCCCCTCCCCCGGTTCGAGCTGGGCGGCGACGGTGCTGCGCAGCGGCTCCCAGCCGTAGCGCAGCGTGCCGATCAGCAGGGCGGTGCCGGCGAGCAGCAGCAGCGCCAGGGCCGAGTAGGCGAGCGCGACGAGCAGCTTCACCGTCAGCAGGCGGGCCCGGGGCACCGGTATCGCCAGCAGGTAGCGCAGGCTGCCCCAGCTCGCCTCGCTGGCCACCGTGTCCCCGAAGAACAGCGCCACCACCACGACCAGCAGGAACGACGCCGAGACGAAGATGGTGAACAGGGTGAAGTTCAGCCCGCCCGAGGTGGCGAACTCGACCAGGCTGCCGAACTCCCCACGCCCGTTGTCGTCGTCGTCGCCCGTGTCGAACTGGAAGGCGATCAGGATGATCAGCGGCAGCAGCACCATGAACCCGAGCGCGAGCTGCGTACGCCGCCGGGATGCCTGCCGCCGGAACTCGGCGCCGAACGGCAGGGTGGCCGACGGCCGGTAACCCGCCGCCGCGCCCACCGTGGGTGACGTCCCCGCCATCATCGGTCCCCGCTTCCCCGAGAGTTCTCACCGACCAGGGCGAGGAACGCGTCCTCCAGGCGGCGCCGCGGCACCACCCGGTCCACCCCGATGCCGGCCCGGACCAGCTCGGCGACCACCTCGCTGCGGGCGGTCCCGTTGGTGTCCACCACGAGCTGGCCCTCGCCGTCGGGAAGCACCCGCACCCCGTGCAGGCCGTCCAGCACCGCCCGGGCGGCCGCCGGGTCGGTCACCTCGAAGAGCACGCTCGGCGACTCGCCCACGATCTCCTCGACCGGGCCCGAGGCGACGATCCGGCCCTTGTTCACCACCACCGCGTGCGTGCAGGTCTGCTCCACCTCGGCCAGCAGGTGGCTGGAGACCAGCACCGCACGGCCGTCGGTGGCGTAGCGCTGGAGCACCCGGCGCATCTCGGCGATCTGCGGCGGGTCGAGCCCGTCGGTCGGCTCGTCCAGCACCAGCAGCTCGGGCAGGCCCAGCATCGCCTGCGCGATGGCGAGGCGCTGCTTCATGCCGTGGCTGTAGTTCTTGATCCTGCGGTGCACGGAGTCGCCCAGGCCGGCGATCTCCAGGGCCTCGTCGAAGTGCGCGTCCTCGGCCGGCCGCCCGGTGGCCCGCCAGTACGCCCTCAGGTTCTCCAGGCCGGACAGGTGCGGCAGGAAGCCCGGCCCCTCGACCAGCGCGCCGATCCGGGACAGCACCGGCGAGCCGGGTACCAGCCGATGCCCGAAGACGTAGATCTCGCCGGCCGTGGGCTGGGTCAGCCCCATCAGCACCCGCAGCGTGGTGGTCTTGCCGGCGCCGTTGGGGCCGAGCAGGCCGACGACCTGGCCGGGATGCACCTCGAAGTCCACGTTGGAGACGGCGACGAAGCCGTCCGCGTACTCCTTGCGGAGCTGCCGCACGGCGAGCGGGACGCCCGCGTACGCCGGGTGGACGGAGCTGTCCTGGCGGCGGTGCCGGCGCCGGGCCACGGTCACGACCGCGACGAGCCCGACCGCGATCGCGGCGACCAGCCCGACCAGCACCCACCGCCACACCGTGGCGGCGGTGGGGATCGGCTCGCCGGCGACGGTCGGCAGGCCGACCGCGCCGCCGACCGCGACGGTGTGGACGGTGGGCTCGACCGGGGTGGCGTACGCCTGGTCGGAGGTCGCCACCACGACGCGCAGCCGATGTCCCGCCTCGACGCGACGGACGATCGCCGGCAGCGTGACGGTGACCGGCTGCGCCGCCTCGATCCCGCGCGGCAGGCCGGTGAGCCGGACCGGGGCGACCAGGCCGTTGGGCAGGGTGGCCGCGCCGTTGGGGTCGACGTCGTAGAGCTTGACGAAGAGCACAGCCTCGCCGGTCGGCGACGCGGCCCGGATGTCCACGGTCGGCGCGCCCACCACGTCCACCGCCTCGGTCAGCGGCTCCGACTCGAACCGGGCGTGCTGGCCGGGGATGTCCCCGGCGACGCCGCCGAGCAGGGACGACAACTCGCCGGCGAAGGGCACCGAGGAGATGGCGGCGGGGTTGCCGGCCGGCGGATTGGCGACCGGCTGGGCCGGGCCGGCCACCGGAACGTCGCGGCGGGCCGTGCCGGCGACGCCCGGGTAGTCGGCGGTGCGGTAGCCGGTGGCCACCAGGCCCCGGTCGAGGGCGTCGAAGCCGGCGATGCGGGACCAGGTGAAGCCGACCCCCGGGGCCTCGCCCGCACCCTTGACGTAGTGGTCGAGCCACTGCACGGTCAGGAACTTCACCCGGTCCGAGTCGGTCCGCGGGCCCTCGCCGCCGTCGTGCCCGCCGGTGAACCAGGCCACCCGCACGGGCGTGCCGGCGGCGGCGATGCCGCGCGCGTTGGCGTCCGCCTCACCGAGCGGGAAGAGGGTGTCCGCCGCGCCCTGCACCAGCAGGGTCGGCGCCTTGATCCGGTCGAGCACGCCGGCCGGGCTGGACCGGCGCAGCAGGTCCACGGCGGCCTGGTCGGCCCGGCCGGTGGTGGCGATCCGCAGGTACGCGGCGCAGATGTCGGCGGCGAACCGGCCGCACGACGGGTCGGCGGCCCCGGCCGGCGCCCGCCCCGGACCGGTTCCCGGGCCGGCGCCCGGCCCCGGGCTGGGCGGGCCGGCGGAGGCGGGCGCCCCCTCGGGCTGGGTGGCGCCGGCCCCGGAGAGCCCCGCCGGCCCGGAGCCGACGTTGCCGCCGCCGCCGAAGAAGAGGCCGGCCCAGCCGGACTTGAAGACGCCCTCGGTGGGCTGCTTGCCGGTGCTCTCGGGCAGGAAGGAGCGGGACAGGTCGTGCCAGGTGATCATCGGGACGATCGCGTCGACGCGCTGGTCCTGTGCCGCGAGCAGGAGCGCCAGGCCGCCGCCGTACGAGCCGCCGACCACGCCGACCTTCGGGTCGCCCGCGGCGTCGGTGCGGATCTCGGGGCGGGCGGCGAGCCAGTCCAGCAGGCGCTGGGCGTCCCGGACCTCGTAGTCCGGGTGGTCCAGGTGGATCTGCCCGCCGCTGCGGCCGAAGCCGCGCGCCGTCCAGGTGAGCACCGCGTAGCCGCGCCCGGCGAACTCCTCGGCGTCGGCGCGGACGGACTCCTTGGTGCCGCCGAAGCCGTGCGCCAGCAGCACCGCCGGCACCCGGCTCGCCGCCGAGGCGCTCTCCGGCAGGTAGAGCGTGGTGTCCAGGTCGACGGGCTGGTCGCCGGCCGGTCCGGAGCGGACGGTCAGCATCGCCGACTCGGCGCGGACGTCCGGCTCCTGCGGGACCACCGCCCAGGTCACGGCGGCGGCGAGCAGCACGACGGCCGCCGCCGCGGCGACCGCGCGCCGGCGGGTGGGCAGGGCACGCCGGATCCACGCGGCCGACGACGGCGATCTCATGCGGCACACGGTACGGCCCGAACCCTGAGCGTTGGCTGAGATCCTCCGTACGGCCGTCCGGTTGGTCCGATCGGCGGCCGGACCGGTGCGACCGCCGCGGGTGCAGACCCTCCCAGGGAGACGAATTCGTATCACGTGAATTCCGATTTTCGGCGAGAAATCCCCTCCGATCCATCCATGCCACTCTCCCGAACGGCACCCAGCGTGGCCGGTGGCGGGACGAACGGTCACCTGGCGCCTCATGACGGAAAGCTGACCGTTCGACGACCGGATCGCCCCTCGCTGTTCGGTTAATTTCCGGTCCGGTGCACGGGACTCCACGGTCGATGCGTTTCACGTGAAGGGGGCGGTCGTGATGAGAGGTGGACTGGACGAGACACTGGCCCGGTTGGCCCGGCGCGAGGAGGCGCTGCGCCGGCAGGCCGCCGACCAGGGCGGGGCGGCGGACGGGGAGGCCGCCGCACCGCCGGCAACGCCGGACGGGGTGGCCCGGGCCCGCGCCCGGGTCCGCACGTCGCACTCGGAGCAGCTCGCCGACGGTCGGGGCGAGGCCCGCAACGCCGGGCCCGGCTGGGGCGACGCCCGGCGCGCCGGCGAGCCCCGCGACCCGGTGGCGGAGGTCGCCGACGCCGTCCGCCGGGTGGTGGTGGGCCACCCCGGCATGGCCGTCACCATTCGGGTCGAGCACGACCGGAAGGCGTACCCGCTGCGGATCGCCTGGACCGGCACGGGCGTGACGGTCGGCGCGGAGACGCCTGCCGTACCGTCGCCTGCGGCGGGGCCGGCGTCGGGCAGGACGCCGCCGGCCTGGACGCCCGGCCGGGAGGGGCTGAGCGCCGACCCGGCGGCGCGGCTGACCGAGCTGCTCCGCAACGACCCGTCCCTGCTCGACGACGGTTCCGGCGGGTAGGCAGCGCGTCGTACGGGAGCGCGGTGCAGGGCTGCCTGCCTTCGAGCGCGACGGGTGCCGGATGACATCGGGGGCTAGGGTCGGGCGGTGGCGGAACCCGACCTGACCCTGACCGCGAGCCTGCGGCCGGCCGCGCTGGACGCCCGACGGGGCATCGTCCGGCTGCACCCGGAGGTGCTCACCGCGCTGGCGCTGCGCCCGGGCGACCCGGTGCGCCTGGCCGGCCGGCGGGTGACCGCCGGGATCGTCGCTGCCGATCCGACCGCGAGCACCGCCCTGCTCCACGCCGACGACCTGATGCTGGGCAACCTCGGCGTCCGCGACGGCGGCCAGGTGACGGTGAGCCCCCTTCCGGTCACCGCGGCCCGCCGCGTCGTCCTCGCCGGGCCGGCGCCGGTCGCCGCCGTGGTCTCCCCCGAGATGCTCCGGCTGGCCCTGCTCGGCAAGGTGGTGACGACCGAGGACGACGTGTCGCTGCTGCCGCAGGACGTCCTGCCCGACGCCTCGGTACGCAGCCTGGTGGAGGCCGCCCGACGCAGCCTCTCCAACAGCGTCGGCTACGCCTGGACCAGCACCCTGCTCACGGTGGTCGCCGTCGAGCCCGGCACCGGCTCCCTGGTCACCATGGACACCGTCGTCGGCTGGGAACACGGCCCGGCGACCCACGGCTCCGCCGCCGCGGCGGGCTCGCCGGTCACCCGGGCCGCCGGCGCGGCGGGCGGGTCCGGTCAGGCCGCCGGCCCGGCGGGCCCCGGCCGGGCCGGCGGACCCGGCAGCGCGCCTGGGGGCGGCCCGGCACACGTCGGCGCGGCCGAGGGCACCGGCGGCCCTGCCCCCGGCTCGCGCCGGGCCGGGCGTGAACCGGCAACCGCGGACGCCACGGGCCGGGCCGGCGCGGGTGACGGCGCCACGAAGGCGGACGAGGAGGCCGCGCCCTCGGTGGACGAGCTGCCCGGGCTACGGTCCCAGGCCGAGGAGCTGACCGAGCTGCTCGACCTCGGCTTCCACCACCGCGAGGTGCTCGGCCGGCTGGGCACCACCGTCTCGCTGGGCGTACTGGTCGCCGGGCCGGCCGGCTCCGGCAAGGCGGCGCTGGTGCGCGCCGTGGCCGCCCGGGTCGGGGCCCGGGTCTGCCCGCTCTGGGCGCCCGAGTTGGCCACGCTGACCAACCAGGCCGCCGCCGACCGGCTGCGCGCGGCCGCAGCCGAGACGCAGGCCGGCGGGCCGGCGGTGCTGCTGGTCACCGACGTGGAGGCGCTCGCCCCGGCCGACGGGCCGGGACCGGTGGCCACCGTGTTCCGCCAGGTGGTCGCCGAGACCGTCCGGGCCGGCGCGGCGGTAGTCTGCACCACCGGCCGGCCCGAGGCCGTCGACCCGGCGCTGCGCGCCCCGGACCTGCTCTCGCTGCGGATCAGCGTCCCGCTGCCGGACCCGGCGCTGCGCCGGGACCAGTTGACCGTGCTGACCCGGCAGGTCCCGCTCGCCGAGGACGTGCGGCTCGACGAGGTCGCCGGGCGTACCCCCGGCTTCGTCGCCGCCGACCTGGCCGCGCTGGTGCGCGAGGCCGGGGTGCGCGCCGCGCTGCGGCAGAAGTCGGCCGAGACGCCGACGGTCGCGATGACCGACTTCACCGCCGCCCTGGAGGTGGTCCGGCCGACCACCATGGCGGCGTCCACCCTGGAGCTGGCCTCGGTGACCCTCGACGACGTGGGCGACCTGACGGAGGTCAAGGAGACGCTGACCGAGTCGGTGCTCTGGCCGCTGACCTACCCGGACACCTTCGCCAGGCTCGGCGTGCAGCCGCCGCGCGGGGTGCTCCTCTACGGCCCCCCGGGCTGCGGCAAGACCTACCTGGTCACCGCGCTGGCGGGGTCGGGCCGGGCGAACGTGCTCTCGGTCAAGGGCGCGGAGCTGCTGTCGAAGTGGGTGGGCGAGAGCGAGCGCGCCGTCCGCGAACTGTTCCGCCGGGCCCGCGAGGCCGCGCCCACGCTGGTCTTCCTCGACGAGGTGGACGCGCTCGCGCCGGTGCGCGGCCAGGCCAGCGACGGCGGTACGACCGACCGCGTGGTCGCCGCGCTGCTCACCGAACTGGACGGGGTGGAGGCGCTGCGCAACGTGGTGGTGGTCGGCGCGACGAACCGGCCCGACCTGGTGGATCCGGCGCTGCTGCGCCCCGGACGGCTGGAACGGCTGGTCTACGTGCCACCACCGGACGGGCCGGCGCGGGCGGAGATCCTGCGCGCCGCGTCGCGGAACGTGCCGCTGGCGCCGGAGGTGGACCTGGCGGCGCTGGGCGCGGAGCTGGACGGCTTCTCGGCGGCGGACTGCGCCGCGCTGGTCCGGGAGGCGGCGCTGGCCGCCATGCGGGAGTCGCTGACCGCCTCCACGGTCACCGCCGCGCACGTGGCGACGGCCCGCTCCCGGGTCCGCCCGTCCCTGGACCCGGTCCAGGTCGCCTGGCTCGCGGCGTACGCGGAGAAGCGCGCCGGCTGACCGACGGACGGTTCGGTCAGCCGTCTCGGTGCGCCATCCGGATACTCGAACGCCCTAGCGCTGCACGTCCAAGAAGAGAAACGCCCGCCCCGGGGTAGGGACGGGCGCTCGCGCGTCTGCGGTCGGTCAGACCCGCTCGGCGACCTGGGCGACGAAGGCCCGCCAGGCAGTCAGCGGGAAGGTGAGGGCCGGACCGGCCGGATCCTTCGAGTCCCGGACGCCCACGACGCCGGGGAGGTTGTCGGCAACCTCAACGCAGGCCCCGCCGTTGGTGGAGGAGCGGGACGACTTCCGCCAATGAGCACCCGTCATGTCCATGTCTTTGCCGCTTCCTTGAGTATGTCGAGGGTCAAGCCGAGCGGAAGAGCGCCGCCTCGGACCGCGTCCCACGACAGTCCCAGGCTAGCAATCCCCGCCGGCTGCTCTACGATCTGCGCCGCCAGCTGATTGTCCACGTATCCCGCACGTGATCCGTCGGGCAGATCGGCGAGAATGAACGCGCCGGCCAGGCCCGAGTACATGCCAGAGGACGTCGGAACGATGTGCAACTGGATATGCGGTTGCTCAGCGCACGTCATCAGGTGTTCGAGCTGTTCGGCCATCACACGCGCATCACCACACGCGCGCCGGACGACCATCTCGTCTAGGACCACGAAGAGCTGCGGGCCCGGGTCGCGAGCGAGAACGGCTTGCCGTTCCATCCGTGCCGCGACGCGCTGGTCAAGCTCCGACGTGGGCACGCGCGCCGCACGGAAGGTCGCACGGGCGTATCCCTCGGTCTGAAGTAGACCGGGCACGAAGGCGTGTTCGTACCAGCGGAGCGCCGTCGCTTCGCGCTCTATTTCGATCCACTCGCGCAGCCAGATCGGCGCGGCATCACCCTTCACCAGCTCGTTCCAGAGCGTCGCGAAGTAATCGTCCGTGCCCAGTGCCGCATCGACGGCCGTCAGGTAGGCCAGCGTCGGCGGCTTCACTCCGGTCTCGATCGCACTCACTTGGGAGTCCGAACAGAAGACCCGCTCGCCTAGCTGGGCTTGTGTTAGCCCGGCGGATGCGCGGCGTCGCCGTAGCTCGCGAAGCAGGTACTCAGACGGCGAGATTCCCACGGTTTCCACGCCCTTCCACGACTTTCCACACCATTCCCCGCCCGCCCTGACCTGGGCCGCTGCGCTCCGCAATCGAGCGGTGGCTATTCCGAGCGTAGGGGCATGGCGTCCAGGGTGGAAGGACAGACGGCGCGGCCGGTGGAGGCGACCCGAGGCCCGGCGGTCGTGCCAGTCGTGGGGCCGCTTCGACGGGAGAGCGGGGCGGCCCCCTCCAACAGATCGAGGAGGTCCTCGTCGTGCTACTTCGGTTCTGGCGCTGCAAGCCCGCGCCGACGTCGTCCCCACTTCCGCGTCGGGTTCCACTCAACGAACGTCCGAACTGGGCGACGGCTCCGACCACGGTCTTCCCGACCAACGACCCCGGTCGCGCCGGGAACCTGACCCGCGCCCAGCAGTGGCGCGCGAACGGGGGCCAGTGGTGAGCCTGGTCGTCGGTCACGTCATCCGAGTCCCCGAGGACTCCTATCGCTTCGGCACCGGCCCACTGACGCTGCACATCTCCGAGGTCATCAGCCGCGGAGAGTTCGAGGGTGCGACATGGGCCGAGCTGAAAGGCCGCGAGGTGCGCGAGGACGGATCGCTCGCCGTCCGAGAGCGGTACGCCTTCGTCCGCGTCGACCGCGTCCAGCCCGTGGCGGTGCGGTCCCTGTGACCCGCCGCCCCGAACACCTGCCGTTCCGCCCCACCTGGCGGTGCACCGCCTGCGGCATCGCCTGGCCCTGCTCACCCGCGAAGCTGCGCCTCCTCGCCGAGTACCGGCAGGATCGCACGGCCCTGCTGGTCTACCTGGCGACCTTGCAGGCCGAGGCCGCGGGACAGCTCGCCGGTCTGGACAGCGGGACGCCATCGGACAGGCTTGCCGAGCGCTTCACCGGCTGGGCCCGCCCCCGGTAACCGGCCTCCCGACCGTCCGCCCCGGCGTCCGCCTCCTTCCCCGTGAGAGCCCGGCCCGGGGCGGGCTGTGTCAGTCGGTGGGCAGCAGGGGGCCGAGCGGGCCCAAATCGAGGTTGAGGTCCTCGGGGGCCAGGCCGAAGTACTCGCGCAGCCCCGCCATCTGCTCCTCCAGCGCCATCAGCGTCGTGCCGATCCGCTCGACCTGTTCCTCAGTGAGGTCGCCGAGGTCGACGCGGCGCAGCGCCTGCCGCTCCATGAGCTGCCGCAGCAGCTCGATCACGGTGAGCACGAGGCTGGCCAGCCCCCGCTCGACGGAGTCCCGGTCGACCGCGAGCCGGCGGTCCAGCGGGGTCACCCGGGGCGGCTGCCACCGGGTGTCCCCGAGCGCGGCGGCCAGTTCGGCGGCCTCGTCCCGGCGGGTCCCGGCACCTGAGGCGGTGATGCCGCCCGGGGCGTTCGGGCCGCCGTCCGGGGCGGTCATGCCGGTGACCCTGGTGACGAGACGGCCCCGGGCACGGCAGCGTCCCGCAGCTCCGGCGGGGCGAGCGCGCCGACGGAGGCGACCAGGGCGCGCAGGGAGATCCGGACCAGGTCGACGTCGGCGATGGCGATGGTGATGTCGCCGCTGATCACCACGCCGGTGGCGAGGACCCGGTCCAGCAGGTCCACCAGCGCCACCGGCCGGTAGGCCAGCGGGTCGTCGGCGCTGCTCGGCGCGAGCGAGGTGGTCACCACGCCGACTCCCCGGCGGTCGGCGCGCCGGCTCGGCGGGCGGTCAGCACGCCGGCTCCCGCACGGTGAGCGCCGGCTCGGGCGGTCGATCCTCGGCGAAGGAGTACGGCGGCCACGGGCCGGTCAGCTCCAACCGGATCTCCGGGTGCCGCGCGGCGAGCGTGTCGACCAGCCGGCTGAAGGCGGCGAGCGCCTCCTGCCCGACCAGGTACGCCCCGTTGAGCACCATGGCGGTGGACGCGCCGGAGAGCCGGCGGTCCTGCGGCGGGTGCCGCCGGGCGGCCACCGCGTGCCCGGCGAGGGCCACGTGCACGGCGGCGGCGGCGTCGGCGGCGATCCGCTGCCCCTCCTCCCGGGCGGTGAGCTGGGCCCGGCGCCGCCGCAGGTACGCCGCCCCGGCCCCGCCCGACCCCTCGGGCTCCGCCGCCCGGGGCGTGGCGCCGGGCACGACGTAGCCCTTGACGCCCCACTCGTCCCGGCCGGCGAGCCGGTCGAGCAGGGCGGTCAGCTCGGTCCGGCGGGCGGCGAGCTGGCCCGCCACCCGGGCGTCGTCGTGGTGCACGGTGGCCAGCCGGGCGGGCACCACCGCGCCGGCCCGGGACAGCGCGGCCACCACCGCGTGGTGCGCCCGGGCGGCGCGCTCCAGCCAGGCCAGGTCCTCCAGGTTGCGGCGCAGCGCCTCCTCGCCGTACTCGGTCAGCGGCGCGGTGCTGACCACGGCGACCAGCCCGGCGGCCGGCACCGCGCGTACCGGCGCGCCGTCCATCCCGGCGGTCGCGGCGAGCAGGGCCCGGTCCGCCTCCCGCGTCACGCCGTGCAGCCACACCCCGGCGTCCAGCTGCTCGGCCGGGCCGGCGGACGCGAGGTCAGCCGTCGATCTCATCCCACTCCTCCCTCCGGGCGGCCCGCCGGGCGACCCGGGGGCGGCGCTCCGCCTCCACCTGCTCCGGGTCCCGCGGGCCGGGCTCGACCGGCGGCCTCGCCCGCGAACTGAGCCACGGGTCGTGTTCCCACCAGTCGATGCCGATCTGCCGTGCCGTGTCGACGGAGGCGATGACCAGCCGGAGCTTGAGCGTCAGCAGCTCGATGTCGAGCAGGCTGACCCGGATGTCGCCGGCGATCACGATGCCCCGGTCGAGCACCCGTTCCAGGATGTCGCCGAGGTTGGCCGGCTCGTGCCCGGCCGGCAGGACCTGGCCGGAGTTCTGCACCACCGGTGGCGGTTGCACGGTCATCTCAGCCCACCTCGCCCTTCCCGCGCTGGTAGCGCCGCACCCGCCGGTAGCCGAGCAGGCCGCCCTCCAGGTCCAGCTCCACCTCGTAGAGGCCGAGCAGGTCGGTGGAGGCGGGGATCCGGCGATCCTCGATCACCTCCACCCCGACCAGCCAGCCGTCCCGCACCGACTTCAGCGAGGTGGTCCCCACCGGGTCCCGGCCGGTCAGCTCGACGATCTGCCGCATCCCCTCGCGGGCGGCCTCGGCGGCCGAGATCGGTTCGAGGTACTCCTCCTCGTCGTCGTACCGGTCGTCGTCGTACCGGTCGTCGTCCGGCTCGTTCCTACGCGCCCGGCCGCCGTCGCCGCGGATCCGGTCCGCCATGCCGCTCACCTCCCTCGCCGCCGTCGCGCGGCACCCGCCGCGCCCGTTCCGCGCCGGCCTCCCGGCGGGGCCCGCCGACCCTTCGCCGGGCGACGGCCCGGCCCGGGTCACGGGTCCGGCCCGGGTCACGGGTCCGGCTTGGATCGCGGGTCCGGCTTGGATCGCGGGCCCCGGCCCGGTCGTCGCCCCGGGCCTGATGGCGGGCCCGGGGCGGAGCGGGCTGGCGGGCGTCGCCGGTCAGCCGCTCCAGCACCTGCTGCTGCCCCCGGTCCCGCTCCACGGCGGTGATCTCCCCGGCGGCCTCCGCCGCCTCCAGCGCCTCCAGCTCGCGCCGGACGTCGACCGGGTTGCGCTGCCGCGACTCCGCCTCCCGGGCGATCACCTTGACCACGGCGGTCAGCCCCCGGACCGGCGCGTACGGCAGGGTCAGCAGCGTCCAGAGAATGTCCACCGGTCACTCCACCAACTGGTGGGCGCTGACGAAGTCGTACGGGGCGAGCGGGCCGAGCAGGCGCGTGCGGAGCAGCTCCCGGCGCTGCTCGGCGTACTCCTCGACGGCCGCGACGAACTCGTCCTCCCGGTCCCGCTCGACCAGGAAGGCGGCGTTCGCCGCGTCCAACTCGTGGCTCGGCGGTCGCGGCGCGCTCGCCACGACGAGCGGGCCGAGAGCCTCGACGAGCTGCCGGTTCTCCGCCTCGCGGCGCAGCTCCACCGCCTGGCTGATGATCTCGCCGAGCCGGATCCGCTGCGGCCGGGTGGCCGCCTCCGGCTGCCCGCGCACCTGGCCGGCCAGCTCGGCCGCGGCCGGGTTGTCCGCCAGGATCTCCGCGATCATCTCCGGCTCGTGGTAGCGGCCGTGCACGACGTACTGGATCCGCCCCTCGAACTCGTCGAGGGCCGCGGCGAACCGATCGTGGTGCGCCTCCAGCAGGTCGGCCACCGCGTCGGGGCCGGTGACGACCGTGCCGAAACGCACCGGCAGCACCGGGGCCACGGCCGCCGTGCCGTCCACGAGTTCCTGGTACGCGGTCAGGTCCGCCGGCCGGCCGATCGGCTCGGTCAGGCTCACCTCGCTGACCAGCGCGGCCAGCTCACCGCGCCGGATCGCGGCCACCTCCCCGGGCGGGTCGCCGATCCCGGCGGCGTCCGGGGTCGGCTCCACGTCGGAGGGCACGATGCCGTAGATGAACAGTCCGGTCTCCTCGGCCATCTCAGCGCTCCTCGTCCCGGCGCCGCCGGGGTCGGTCCCGGTCCCGGTCGGTGTCCCGATCGCCGAGCGAGTCGGCGACGGCCCCGCTGATCTCCCGGGCCGCCTTGCCGAGGCCCGACATGGCCTTGCCCTTGCCGACCGCCCCGGAAGCACCCTCGACCAGGTCGGGGAGCCCCTTCTGACCCTTCGGCGTGATGTCGAACCGGTCGACCGCCTCGGCGAAGCGCAGGTACGTCTCCACGCTGGCGATGACGATCCGGGCGTTGATCTCCAGCAACTGGATGCCGACCACGGCGACCGACACCTGCGCGTCGATCACCACGCCCTTGTCCAGGACCGTCTCGACGACGTCGGCCAGGTTGGAACCCGCTCCGCCGCGCTCCAGCGCACCGCCGGCCTGATCCTCACTCGTTGCGATCGTCACTCCCGCTCCTCCCGTCGACGGCGGACCACGGGCCGGCGGGGCGCCTCCGGGGCGCGTCGCGGCCGGGGCTCCTCGCGGGGCAGGGGCTCCTCGCGCGGCTGCGGGCGCCGGGCGCGCCCCGGGGCGCGGCGACGCGGCGGCGGCTGTTCCTCCTCGTACTCGCCGTAGTCGCCCTCGTCGTACTCGTCCTCGTACTCCTCCTCGGCCGGACGGCGCCGCAGCGGCGGCTGGCGGCGGCCACGCTCGACGGGTCTGCGCTCCGCGCGCGGCTCCTCCTCGGCCTCCTCCTCCGGCTCCGGTTCGGGCTCGCCCCGGCCGCGCTCGCGCTCCGGTCGCTGCGGCCCGCGCTGCTCCCGCTCGGGCTGCTCCCGCCGGTCGCGCTCCTCCTGCTCCTCGCGCAGGGCGGTCTCGTGGTCCCTGACCACCTGCCCGTCCTCGATCTCGCCCCGCCAGCCCTGCACGGAGTCCGGGTCGAGGACGGTCTGCGTCATCACGTGCCGGACGAAGTGCTTCAGCTCCAGCCGGACGCGGCGGCCCTGCGCGCGCCACAGGTTGCCGGTGTGCTCGAAGAGCCCCTGCGGGTGGTACTCCAGCACGACCAGGATCCGGGTCAGGTCGGGCGACAGCTCGTGGAAGCTGACCGTGCCGTCGACCGAGCCCTTCTCGCCCTTCGAGCGCCAGTGGATCAGCTTGTCCGGGATCTGCCGGACGATGGTCGACTCCCAGGTGCGGTGCGACCAGAAGACCTGCGCCTTCCAGGTCAGCTTCTCGTCCGCCTCGGTGTCGACGTTCTCGACCTTCTTCATGAAGCTCGGGAAGTCGCCGAACTGGGTCCACTGGTTGTACGCGACCCGGACGGGCACGCCGACCTCGATCGCCTCCACGATGTTGGTGACCTTGAGCTTCTTCCCCCCGCCCTTGCCGCCCTTGCCGCTCCGGCCGAGAGCCGACATCACCTTCTCCTTACCGCCGGCCAGCCCGGCATGGACCAACGCCTTCACCGGCGACCCGCCCTCGGCGAGCTTCTGCGCACCCGTCGCGGCGGCGATCAGGCCGGGGCCGCCGCCCTGCTTCGCGTAGTCGCTGAGGCGTCCGGTCGCGCCGGTGATCCGCTCCGTCACCACCTGCACGGCGCGTTCGCCGATGGCGCTCGCCAGGTTCCGCGCCTCGCCGGCGAGCTGGCCCCGGACCTGGTCGCCGAGGCCGCCGGGGTTCGTCGTGGCCGCCATGGTCACCGCCCCCGCTGGTCGTCGTCGGTGTCCCGGTCCGGCCGGTCGTCGTCCGACCCGTCGTCGGGCGCGGCGGCGCCGCCCCTGCGGCGCAGCGCGTCGGCCGAGCCGCGCAGCTTGCCGCTGAGCGCGTCGATGCCGCTGCCGGCCGCGGCGGTCGCGGCCGCCTTGGAGGCGGCGGCGAGCGGCCCGCCGAGGCGACCGAGGTTGGCCAGCTGGGGGGACGACTGCAGCAGGTTGCCGCCCGCCTTCAGCAGCCCGCCCGGCTCCCGGCTGGCGCGGCCGGCCGCGACCGCGGCGGCCAGGGTGAGGGCGGTACGCAACTTGCGCCGGCGGCCGAGCAGATAGCCGAAGCCCACCGCGAGCCCGATTCGTGCTCCGCTGTTCATCAGTTCTCCTTCGCTCCCCGGAGCGGCAGACACCTGACGGCAGCGGTCGAAAATGGCCACCGGGGATCAGCACGTGCCGGACCGCAATCAGGTGTCCCGTTCAATCGGACCCGGCGGGCAGTACCCGGTGGCCTATCGGCGAAACATTTCCGCCTTTCCCCGGAACCATTTCCGGAGCCCACGGCACGGCCCTCGCCAACCACACAAAGCGGGCAGTCGGACCGCTACGAGCAGCGAGAACCTCAGAAAGGAAAGATCTGACGAATGGTCGTCACAAAGCGGGTGGCGTCGAATCGAGGCATATCTCGGCGTGCACCTTGCCGTCACCCTCGCGCAATTTCGCCCCGCACTTCGAGAGCACCGACAACGCCCCGTGATTGTCGACGGTGGTCTCCGCGACCACGAGCCGCATTCCGGCCGCCGCCGCCTCGTTCAGCAGCTCACGCAAAGCGGCCGGGCCGATGCCCTGACCCCGGGCGGACCGACCGAGCCACATCCCGGTCTCGACGGCGCCCGGCTCGCCGCGGCGGCTCATCCGGATCATGCCGACCACCTCGCCGCCGGCGAGGATCGCGTACATCTGGGTCCCGGTGGGGCCGCTCAGGCCGGCGAAGCTCGCCCGGTGGAACTCGCGGAACGCCTCCCGGCGGGCGTGCGACCAGCCCGCCGGAGCCTCCACCGGCGGCATCACGTCGCCGGGCTCCGCCTCGGCAGCCGCTACGGAGAGCAACGGCTCCAGGTTCCGCTCGTCCACCGGCTCCAACCGGACCGTTCCCGCCACGTGCCGCAGTCTGCCGCCCCCACCGGCCCAAGTCCACCCCATCGAACTCCGACTGACGGTCCGGCGGAAGGTACCGGCCGGTCGGACCGCATCGTGTTCTGCCTCACGCTCCGCTGTCGGCGGGCTCCCACCGGTGCCCCGGCCGCCCGTTTCGCGCGGGTCACCGGGCGTCGGCGTCGAACTCGCAGAGCACCACGGAAGCGTCGTCGGCCGGCTTGTGCCGGCGCAGCCGGTCCGGGTGGTCACGCTCCGCCGCGCGTACCCGGTCCACCAGCGCGCCCGGGCCGTCGGCGCTCACCACGTCCAGCAGCCCCGCCCAGTCGAGGAGACCGAACTGCTCCACCACCGCCGACGCGCCGTCGCTGAGCAGCGCCGCCCGGCGTACGGCACCCGGCCCGCGCAGCGGCAGCGTCCCGGTCACCGCGTGGAACGCCGCGTCCGGGTCGGCGGCTGCCACCCAGTAGCCGTGGGTCCGGTTCATCCGCTCCCGCTGCACGGCGACCGCCTGCCGGAGCCGGGTGGCCCGGTCGGCCGGGCCGGCCGGCGCCGCCGCCGTGGCCCGCAACTCCGCCATCGCGGCGTCCAGCCGGTCGTCGGTGACCACGCTCACCCGGCCGCCGGCCTCCAGCACCAACGGGCTGTCGCAGAGCACCAGGTAGTCGAGGTGGTCACCGCCGTCGCGCAGCAGGCAGACCGTGCTCGACGGGGTGCCCGGGTGGCCCAGGTCGCACTCGTCGCCGTGGTCGGACCGAACGGCCAGGATCGCCGCCGCCAGGTTGCTCATCAGCGTCGCCGTCGGGCGGATCGCCTCGGCCAGCCCCAGCCGGGCCGCGAGGTGCCGGACGTACCAGGACGGCCCGTGCACGCAGCCGGTGTCGAAGCCCTCCGGCACGGTGGCGCCGTCCAGGACGCCGACCAGCGGCCCGAACCGGAAGACCAGGTCCTCGTTGACCGGCCGGCCGGGTGGCGGCGCGGACGCGGAGCGTACCCGCATCGTCCGCGCCGCCCCGACCACCCGGGTCGCCTCAGCGGCGACGGAGGTCGTCGGCGGCCTCATGTGCCTGCCCCTGCACCTGGTGGGCGGCCGACCGGCCCTGCTCCCGTACGGCCGACGCGCCCCCAACGGCCGTGGAGCCCACCGACTGCGCCGCCCGCTGCGCCGGCCCGCGCATGTTGTCACGCAGGTTGTCGCGCATCTGGTGACCGACCTGGCTCGCCTGCTGGCGCAACTGCCCGGAGTGCTCGGTCACCTTGCCCCTGGCCTGCCCGGCCAACTGCCGTTCGGGCCGGCTGGGCGGAATCAGCGACGAGACCAGCAGCCCGGCGCCGAAGGCGATCAGGCCGGCGGCGAGGGGGTTGCCCTGCGCCTGCTGGCGGGACTGCTGCCCCAGCGAACGGGCGTCGTCCCGCACCGACATGGCCGCGTGCGACATCTGCTCGCGGGACTGCTCCCCGAACGCCCGCGCCGACTCGGTCGCGTGCGACATGCGCTGACCGGCGCCGTGCCCGTCCGACTGCACGCCCATCACCTTCTCCCTGGCCCGGGTGAGCGCGCCACGGGCCTGCCCGACGCGCTCACCGGCGACCCGTCGCGGGTTGACCTTGTCGGCCAGCGCGTCGACGTCGCTGCTCAGTTCGTTCCGGGTGTTCTCGATCTCCCACCGGATCCGGTCCGGATCGTTGGACATGATCTGCTCCCTCCCGGCTGGTTCACCGGCCTCGCACCGCGTTCGGCATCTCCCGTGCGGTCTGTCTCGTCCTGGGCAGCACCGAGCGGAGCTGCGCCATCTTCGTCCGCGCGTTGACGAGCAGGCCACCGGCGATCGCGGCCCAGATGACGGCCACGATCAGCGCGGCCCAGCCCTGGTCCATCACGTTCGACAGTCCCCACCACAACGCGTACGACACGAACAGCACCGTCAGGAAGCCGGCCAGTGCGGCACCGCCGAACATCCCAGCGGCCTTGCCCGCCCGGGTCGCCTCCTCGCGCAACTCGGCCTTGGCCAGTTCGATCTCCTTGCGGACCAGCGTGGAGACGTCCCGGGTCACGTCGCCGAGCAGGTCGCCGACCGACGCCTGGGTCCGCTCCTTCTCCGGGGCGCTCACGGCGCCACCCCGCCCGGGATGTCCGGCCCCGGCCGGCCGGGCGGCGAGGCGTTGCGCACCCGGGCCATCCCGGTGTACGCCTCCTCGCGCGGGTACGCCTCGGTACGCGGGTACGCCTCCTCGGCCGTGTACGGCGCCTCGACCGCCCGCTCGTACGGCTGCGGCCCGCCAGTCCCGGGCTCGGCGCCCGGCGGCGGCGTCGGCGGCTGGCCGGCGCCCCGCGCCCCGTCGCCGGAGGCGGTGAGGTTCCGGGTGAGCCGCCCGACGAGCACCCCGGCCACGGCCGCGCCGGCCAGGAAGGTCCCCGGGTGCCGGCGCGCGTACGACCGCACCTCGTCGACCACCGCCCCGGGCTCGCGTTCGTCGAGCCAGCCGGCCGCCTGCTGGGCGGCGTCCGCCGCGCGGCGGACCATTTGGGCGGCCATCCCGGAGTCCTCGCTCCGCTCCGCCATCGAGCCGAGTTCGCGCCCGATGCCGCGCAGCCCGTCAGCGGCCCGCCGCTGCTGCGCCTGGGCCTGGTCGCGCAACTGCGTACCCGCCTCACCGGTCAGGTTCCGCGCCTGCCGCCGAGCCTCGGAGACGACCTGTCCGCCCTGTTCCGCGGCGGCGTGCGCGATCTGCCCGCCGGCCTGGGCCGCGTTGTGCCCGACCCGGGATGCCTGCTGCCGGGCCTGCTGCCCGGTGCCGGTCGCACCGTCCGGTGGCCGGCTCGGGTTGATTCCCGTCATCGCCCGCTCCCTCCGTCGGCCCCGGGCCGCAGGGTCACGACCCGGAACGTGAACCAGCCGCGGGACGCGGCGAGTTCGTCAGCCGCCTACCCGCGCGGCTCGTCGACATTCCGTCCCGCCGGTCCCGGCAGGACGGGAAACCGGACCGGGACGACCGACCCGGACGGAACCGGCCACGCGGCGGGACGGCGGTCAGCGGCGGCGGTTGCGGGCCCGGGAGGAGCGCAGCCGGCGCAGCCGGCCGACCAGCACCGGCTCGGCGGCCAGCGCGGCCGGGTTGTCCAGCAGCGCGTTCAGCAACTGGTAGTAGCGGGTGGCGGAGAGGCCGAAGGTGTCCCGGATGGCCTGTTCCTTGGCGCCGGCGTGCCGCCACCACTGCTGCTCGAAGGCGAGGATGCCCCGCTCCCGCTCCGTGAGCCCGCCGGACGGCCGGTCGTCCGCCGGGGCGTCGGTCTCGCCGGCCGGCGTCCCGGCCGCACCCGCGCCCGGCCCGGCCGCCGTGCGGGGCTGCGGCACGGCCGGAACCCCGGGGTCGGAGCCCGTCCGGGGCTGGGGGACGAGGGTGCCCGCGTCGCGCGCCTCACCGGCCGCGTCCGCCTGGTCCGCCGTGGACGGCTCGGTGGCGGCCGGGGCGGCGTCGGCGGGCTGCATGGCGCTCCTCATGGGCAGGCCGGCGGCACACCACGACGCCGACCGGGGGGACCCCAGCCTAACCAGGGCCCACCCGGTTCGCATCGGACGACAGTGCCGCAACGTGACCGGGCCGGTTCGCCCCGTGTCCGTCGGCCACCGCACGCCCAGCGGCGGCGTGCCGATCGTCACCAGGTCGATCGGTTGCCCCGTTGGGAGGCGCGGCGGGCAGCCGGGCGACCGCCTGTCACGGCCCGCGCGGCGGTGCGACCGGGCGACCGCCTGTCACGGCCCGCGCGGGGCGGTGCGACCGGGGGCCGGGGAGAGCCGCCGGTCGCACCGCCGGGATCAGGAGATGTCCCGCCGGCGCATCGTCCAGAGCGCCGCGCCGAGGATCACCGTCAACCCGACCGCCAGCAACACCGAGGAGTGCTGCCAGGTGATGTCCAGGGTCTCCGGCTTGCACTCGCCGAAGTAGGTGGCCTGGCAGGCGTTCCAGTCCTCCAGCGTCACCTTCTTCTGCATCCACGCCGCCCCGTACGTGGGCAGCAGCCACGCCTCGGCGAACTGCACCCCGGCCATCTGCAGCAGGATGCCGAGGCCGAACTGCCCGACGACCATCAGGGCGATCGCCCCGCCCAGCGCCATCGCGGTGTGCCGTCCCAGCGAGGCGAGCGCGAAGCCGATCGTCGCGGTGATCAGGGCGAGCACCACCCCGCGCAGCCCGGTGAGGGCGAAGGACTGCCAGGCGCCGGAGGTCATCTTCTCCGTGCTGCCGCGGAAGGTGGCGACCAGCCAGAAGCTGCCGAACCAGAGCGCCGTCGTCGGCACCGCCAGGGCGAGCAGCCCGGTGAGCAGCGCCGCCAGCTTGGTCAGCAGCACGGTCAGCCGCTTCGGCCGCCACAGCAGCAGGTTCATCATGCCGCCGGTGTTCCACTCCGCCCCGACGAAGGAGGCGCCGACCACGAACCCGACCAGCGCCAGGATCGCCGCGAGCGGCAGCAGCGTGAAGCCGAAGTTCTCCCGGAAGTCGAAGGTGGAGGGCAGGAACCACCGCGACTCGACCGCCTCCCGGGGCGGCGGCTGGATCAGCGCGCAGTCATCCGGGAAGCCGCTGGCCTGGCTGTTTCCGGCGGACTTCGCCCGCTCGCACTCGGCGCGGTACTGCTCGTTGCGGACCACGTCCTGCTGCCACTGCTGCTCGGCGGCGCGCTCGGCCTTCGCCAGCGCGGCGGCGTCGATCTTCTCGTTGGTGAGGAAGACCCCGACCACCACGGCCGCGAGCACCAGCAGGCCCAGCAGGCTCATCCAGCGGGTGAAGCGCCGCTTGGCCAGCCGGCGCAGCTCCGTACGGTAGAGGCTCACGCGCCCCACCCTCCTCCGGCGGCGCCGGGCTGCCCCGCCCCGCCGACCTTCGTGGACTGGTCGACCTGCCGGTGCTGGCCGGGTACCGGCGCGGTGGCGGTCAGGTCGAGGAAGACGCTCTCCAGGTCGACGGCGACCGGGGCGAGCTCGCTGACGTAGAGGCCCTGCTCGGCGAGGAGCCGGGTCACGGTGGCCGGCTTGTCGACGCCGGCGAGCATCAGGTGGTCGGGCTGGCCGTCCACCCGGATCCCGGCGCGGGTCAGCGCCTCGGCGGCGACCGGCAGGTCGGTGACCGCCTCCAGCCGCACCCGGACGGCGCCGGACGAGTGCTGGGCGAGCACCTCCTCGACCGGACCGAAGGCCACCCGTCGGCCCAGCGAGATGATGGTGACCGAGTCGCAGATCAGCTGGATCTCGCCGAGGATGTGGCTGGACAGCACCACGGTCATCCCCGACTCGGCGAGGGTACGCATCAGCGTGCGCATCTCCCGGATGCCGCCCGGGTCCAGCCCGTTGGCCGGCTCGTCGAGGATCAGCAGCTTCGGGTTCTTCAGCAGGGCGGAGGCGACGGCGAGCCGCTGCTTCATGCCCAGCGAGTACGTCTTGACCCGCTCGCCGGCGCGGTCGCGCAGCCCGACCAGCTCCAGCACCTCGTCGATCCGCTGCGGCGGCACGTCGCCCGCGCCGGCCAGCAGGGACAGCGTGTCCCGCGCGGAGAAGTGCGGGAAGAACTGCGGGCTCTCCACGATCGCGCCGACCTGGCCCGCGACGGCGGGCAGCGCCTCGGGCACCTCGTGGCCGAGGATGGCCATCCGGCCGCCGTCGGGCCGGATCAGACCGAGCAGCGTACGCAGCGTGGTGGTCTTGCCCGACCCGTTGGGGCCGAGGAAGCCGTGCACCTGCCCCACCTCGACCCGCATGTCGAAGCCGTCGAGCGCGTTGCGGGTACCGCGCCGACGACTCTTGTACGTCTTGCGGAGACCTTCGATCTCCAGGACAGCTGGCAAGCTGCACCTCCCCCGATGGGCGTATGACACGCGACACCATACGCGGTATGCAGCCGAGTGCAGTACCCGGTATGCATCGCCACGCCGATCGGATGAAAGGAAGGGCCCCTTCCTATGCACCAGACGTTAGGAAGGTGCCCTTCCTTTCACGTCAGGCGCAGATGACGGTGACGCCGGCGGCGCGGAACGCCGCGACCACGTCCGGGTTGGCCCCGGAGTCGGTGACCAGCGTCTCCACCCGGTCCACCGGGCAGATCCGGGCGAAGGCGTGACCGCCCAGCTTGGACGAGTCCGCGATGATCACCACCCGCTTGGCCCGGGCCACCATCAGGTTGTTCATCGCCGCCTCACCCTCGTGGTGGGCGGCGGCGCCGAGCTGGGGGTCGATCGCGTCGACGCCGAGCAGGGCGACGTCGAGGGTGACCTCGCGCAGCAGCGCCCCGCCCAGCGGGCCGACCAGCTCGAACGACTTGGGGCGCACCACGCCGCCGGCGACCACGACCTTCATCCGGGAGCGGACGAGCAGCTCGTTCGCGATGTTCAGCGCGTTGGTGACGACGGTGAGCTGGGCGCCCTCGGCGCTGGTGTTCAGGTCGGGCCGCACGGCGAGGGCCCGCGCTACCTCCGTGCTGGTGGTGCCGCCGTTGAGGCCCACCACGGTGCCCGGCGAGACCAGCGCCGCCGCGGCCGCGCCGATCCGCTGCTTCTCGGCCGAGTGCTTGGCGGTCTTGTAGCGCAGCGGCAGGTCGTACGAGACGCCGTTGGCGACCGCGCCACCCCGCGTCCGGGTGATCATCTGCTGCTGGGCGAGCTGGTCGAAGTCACGCCGGATGGTGGCCTGGGAGACGTCCAGCCGCTCGGCGGCCTCCTCGACGCTGACCCGGCCGCTGTCGGTCAGCATTTCGAGCAGGGCGTTCCATCTGGCGTACCGGTCCACCCCAGGCCTCCAGTTACTGCGCGGTCGGTGATTGATTGCGTGCACAGTAGTGCGCGAAACTACGAGGGCGCAAAACCATGTCCTGCTCGATGACGGGGCTGGTTGCCACGGCCAGCCGAGTTCGCGCAGAATAACGCGCGAAAGACGGCTTTAACGAGCCGTATTGCGCACCGCTCCCCTGCGTAGGAGTTCTCATGTCGTACGTCGACGCGGAGATCGCGAGCCAGCCCGACTGCTGGCGGGAGGCGGCGCGGGTCGCCGCCACCGCGGCCGACCACCTCCCGCGCCACGGCGAGCGGGTCGCCGTCGTGGGCTGCGGCACGTCGTGGTTCATGGCGATGGCGTACGCGGCCCGCCGCGAGCAGGCCGGCCAGGGCGAGACGGACGCCTTCCAGGCCTCCGAGTTCCCCGCCGGGCGGCGCTACGACCGGCTCGTCGCGATCACCCGCTCCGGCACCACCACCGAGGTCACCGAGCTGCTCGCCGCGCTGCGCGGGCGGGTGCCGACGACCGTCCTGGTCGGCGACCCCACCTCCCCCGCCGCCTCGCTGGCCGACGCGGCGGTGCCGATGCCGTTCGCCGACGAGCGCTCGGTGGTGCAGACCCGCTTCGCGACCACCGCGCTGGCCCTGCTCCGCGCCCACCTCGGCGACAACATCACCGCGCTCTCCGCCGACGCGGAGGTGGCGGTGCGCGCCCCGCTGCCGATCGAGCCGTCCCGGATCGAGCAGGCCACCTTCCTCGGTCGGGGGTGGACGGTCGGGCTGGCCCAGGAGGCGGCGCTGAAGTGCCGCGAGGCGGCCACCTTCTGGGCCGAGGCGTACCCGGCCATGGACTACCGGCACGGCCCGATCTCGATCGCCGCCCCCGGCCGGCTGGTCTGGGCGTTCGGCGAGCTGCCCGACGGGCTGCCCGAGGACGTGGCGGCGACCGGCGCGGCGTTCGTGCACAGCCGCACCCACGGCTGCCGCACGGTGCTCGGCAGCTGGGCCGCCGGTCGTACGCCGGTCGACCCGATGGCCGACCTGATCCTGGCGCAACGCTTCGCCGTCGCGCTCGCCACCAGCCGGGGCCTCGACCCCGACGCGCCCCGGCACCTGAGCCGGTCCGTGGTTCTGGCATGAGCGCAGGCGACGTCGTCGTCGCGCTGGACGTCGGCGGCACCGGGATGAAGTGCGCCCTGGTCCGGCCGGACGGCGCCGTGCTGCACGCCGAGCGGCACCCCACCGACGCCGGGCGCGGCCCGGACGCCGTGGTCGACACCGTCCTGGCGGTCGCCGAGGGGCTGGCCGGCAAGGCCCGCGCCGACGGGCTCACCCCGGTCGCGCTCGGCGTCGCCGTGCCCGGCGTGATCGACGAGGCGCGCGGGGTCGCGGTCTGGTCCGCGAACGTGGGCTTCCGGGACGTACCGCTGCGGGACCTGGCACGGGCGCGACTCGGACTGCCGACGGCGCTCGGCCACGACGTGCGCGCCGGCGGCCTGGCCGAGGCGCGGCTCGGCGCCGGCCGCGACTCGGCGCACGTCCTCTTCGTCGCTATCGGCACCGGGATCGCCGCGGCGCACGTGGTCGACGGCACGGCCGTCACCGGCGCGCACGGCGCCGCCGGGGAGATCGGCCACATCCAGGTACGCGCCGGCGGGCCGGCCTGCGGCTGCGGCCGTCCCGGCTGCCTGGAGGCGGTGGCGTCGGCGGCCGCTGTCGGCCGGCGCTACACGGCCCTGGCCGGCGTCCCGGCGACCGCCGCCGACGTGGCCGACCGGGCGGCGGCCGGCGAGCCGCTGGCGGCGGACGTCTGGCGGGAGGCCGTCGAGGCGCTCGCCGACGGCCTCGCCACCGGCCAGGCCCTATTCGACGTGGAGACCGTCGTGCTCGGCGGCGGCCTGGCGCAGGCCGGCGCGCTGCTGCTCGAACCGCTGCGGACGGCGCTGCACGAACGGATGACGTTCCACCGGGAGCCGCGCCTGGTCGCGGCGGCCCTCGGCGACGAGGCCGGCTGCCTCGGCGCCGCCCTGCTCGCCCTCGACAGTCTGGAGAAGTGATGGCCACGCGGGTGAACGGCAAGGTGGTGACCCCGACCGGCGTGATCCGGCAGGGCTGCGTGGAGCTGGACGGGGGCCGGATCACGGCGGTGGCCGAGTACCCGTCCGTGCGCGACGGGCACTGGATCGTGCCCGGCTTCGTCGACATGCACACGCACGGCGGCGGCGGGCACACCTTCACCACCGGCGACGCCGAGCAGGCCCGGCAGGCCGCCGACTTCCACCTGCGACACGGCACGACGACCCTGCTGGCCAGCCTGGTCAGCTCGCCGTTCGAGCTGATGCGCGCGGCCACCGCGGCCTTCGCGCCGCTGGTCGCCGAGGGGGTGCTGGCCGGCATCCACTTCGAGGGGCCGTACCTCTCCTCGGCCCGCTGCGGCGCGCAGAACCCCGAGTTCCTCCGCGACCCGTCCACCGACGAGCTGGCAGAGCTGATCGAGCTGGGCGACGGCGCCGTCCGGATGGTCACCCTCGCCCCCGAGCGGGACGGCGCGTTGGAGGCGGTCAAGCTGCTCGTCGCGCACCGGGTGGTCGCCGCGGTCGGCCACACCGACGCCACGTACGACGAGACCCGCGCCGCCGTCGCGGCGGGCGCGAGCGTCGGCACCCACCTGTTCAACGGGATGCGGCCGGTGCACCACCGCGAGCCCGGCCCCGTGGTGGCCCTGCTCGACGCCCCGAACGTGGTCTGCGAGCTGGTCGCCGACGGCATCCACCTGCACGACGGGATGCTGACCTTCGCCACCTCGACGGCGGGCCCGGAGCGGGCCGCCCTGATCACCGACGCCATGGCCGCCGCCGGCATGCCCGACGGCGACTACGAGCTGGGCGGCCAGGCCGTCACGGTGGCGGGCGGGGTGGCCCGGCTGGCCCGCGACGGCGCGATCGCCGGCAGCACCCTGACCATGGACGAGGCGCTGCGGCACGCGGTGGCGGCTGGCATTCCGATCGCGGACGCCGTGCGGATGGCGGCCACCACGCCGGCCCGCGCGATCGGCCTCGGCGACCGGCTGGGCGCCCTCCAGGTCGGGCTCCGGGCCGACCTGGTGGTGCTCGACGACGACCTGAACGTGGTCCGGGTGATGCGCGGCGGCTCCTGGGTGGATTGACCGCCCGGCGCCGGACGGCTCGGTGCCCAGACCGGGTGAGGGTCCCGCGGCCGGCGGCCGGCGGGAAGCGCGATCGGGGCGGGGGCGGTAGGGGCAGGTCGACAGGGACCGCAGAGCGACAGGCCGGGAGAGCACGCCGGCGCAGGGAGCCGGGCACGTTGCCGACCCCGGTGTTGACCAGCATGGCCAGCGCGAGCACCCTGGTCATCTCGGGGGCGCCCACGGACCGCCAGCCCGGACGGCCACGCCCGGTTCCGCCAGCGGTTCAGCCGGCGGTGGGGACCTCGACGCCGAGCACGGCCTGCTCGTCGGGGCGGTGCACGAGCACGTCGGAGAGGTACGAGTGCACGGCCGGGGCCATGCCGACGTCCCGGCCGGCCCGCTCCGAGAGCAGCCACTTGTGCTCGATGATCTGGGCGAAGAGTTCCTGCGGCTCCAGCTTGCGGCGCAGGTGCGCCGGCACCGCCCGGACCACCGGCTCGAAGACCTCGGTCAGCCAGCGGTGCGCGGCCTGCTGCTCGTCGGTGAGGTCGCTCTCGGCCCGGTAGGCGTCCAGGTCGTTGAGCAGCCGCCGGGCCTGGTTCTCCTCGGCGTCCAGGCCGGTCAGGCGGAGCAGCCGCCGGGTGTGGTACCCGGCGTCGACCACCTTCGGCCGGACCAGGTAGCGCCCGTTGTCGATGGTCGACATGGCCACCTCGGCGACGTCGAAGCCCAGCTCGTTGAGGCGGCGGATCCGCCCCTCGATGTCGTGTCGGGCCTCCCGCTCGACCTGCTGCTCGTAGGTGATCTCGTGCCACAGCCGCTCGTAGCGCTGCACGACCTCCTCGCAGACCACCTCGGGGTCGATCGACTCGTGCAGCAGCCCGGCGGCCTGGAGGTCGAGCGCCTCGCCGAAGATGTTGACCCGGGCGATCTCCAGGTCCTCGCCGCGCTGGCCGTTGGAGAGCGAGCGGTGCAGCGCCCCGGTCTCCGCGTCCACCAGGTAGGCGGCGAACGCGCCGGCGTCCCGGCGGAACAGGGTGTTCGACAGCGAGCAGTCGCCCCAGAAGAAGCCGGTGAGGTGCATCCGCACGATCAGGGCCGCCAGCGCGTCGAGCAGCCGCCCCATCGTCTCCGGGCGCAGGGTGTGCGAGAAGAGCGCCCGGTAGGGCAGCGAGAACTGCAGGTGCCGGGTGATCAGCACCGGGTCGAGCGGCTCGCCGTCGTCGGTCTGCCGGTCGGCGACGATCGCCACCGCCTCCACCGAGGGGAAATCGATCCGCTCCAGGGCGCGCAGCAGGTCGTACTCGCGCTCCGCGACCCGCTCGCCGGTCTCCTTGACGGCGTAGACGTAGCCGCCGAGCCGGACGAACCGGACGATGTGCCGGGAGATGCCCTGGGGCAGCGCCACCAGGTGCTGCGCAGGCCACTGCTCCAACGGGGTCGACCAGGGAAGGTCGAGCAGCGCCGGGTCGACGAGGGCCGAGGTGATCCGCACGGCCCCAAGTCTGACGGTCGTCCGGGCCGAGCGCCTCCCTTCGTGGCTCGGCACACAGCCGCCCCGGCCCGTCCAGGTCCGGCGCCGACCGGGGCCGGTAGCGTGGGCGGGGTGCGGGAGACCACGATGGTACGGGGACGGGTGCAGCTCCGGCCGGTCCGTCCGGCTGGCTGGTGGTTCGACGCTCTCCTGCTCGCCGGTTTCGCGGCGCTGACCCTGGCGCTCGCCGAAGGGCTGCTCGACGATCTCGACCTGGCGGTCAGCGAGTGGGCGTTCGCGCACGACCCGGCGCCGCTGTACTGGGCCGCCCGGGTGTTCAACGTGCTCGGGCAGGGCGGCTGGTTGCTGATGCCGGTCTCGGGCGCGCTCGCCCTCGCGGTCGGATGGCGCCGGCACTCCGTCCGGCCGCTGTTGCTGGTGGCAGGCGCATTCGTGCTGACCACCCTGACCATCGGCCCGCTCAAGCTGTGGACCGACCGGGCCGCGCCGAGCGCGACGGTCAAGGATCCGTTCCTGTCGCCGGAGGAGGCGGTGGAGATCTTCAACCGGCTGCCGGCGGGCGCCTACTCGATGTCCTACCCGTCGGGGCACGTCGCCAACGCGATCGTCTGGTACGGAGTGATCGCCGTGCTGCTGACCGCGCTGACCGCCGGGCGGCTGCCCTCGGTCACGTACCGGCTGGTCCGCTTCGCGCCGCCGGCGATCCTGCTGGTCACCACCACCTATCTGAACTTCCACTGGCTCACCGACGGGCTGGCCGCCCTGCTGCTCGGCGTCGTACTCGACCGGGTGCTGCACCGGGTGCCCTGGGACGACCTGCCGTTGCCCGGGGCGCCGCGCGCCTGGGACCGGCCGTTCATCTCGACCCCCTAAGTTGCCCGCTGTGGATCAACTGGCGCGCCGGCTGGGCGTACCCGACGCGGTGGTCATCGGGCTGGGGTCGATGCTCGGCGCGGGCGTCTTCGTGGTCTTCGCGCCCGCCGCGGCGGCGGCCGGCGGGGCGGGCCTGCTGGCGGCGCTGGTGCTGGCCGGCTTCGTCGCCTTCTGCAACGCGACCAGCTCGGCCCGGCTGGCGGCCCGCCACCCCGAGTCCGGCGGCACCTACGTGTACGGCCGGGAACGGCTCGGCCCGTTCGCGGGTTTCGTGGCCGGCTGGGGCTTCGTGGTGGGCAAGACGGCGAGCTGCGCGGCGATGGCGCTGACCATCGGGGCGTACCTGTGGCCGGGGCAGGCCCGGCTCGTCGCCGTCGGCGCGGTGCTGGCGGTGACCGCCGTGAACCTGCGCGGCATCGGCAAGACCGCGACCGCGACGAAGGTGCTGGTCGGCCTGGTGCTGGCGGTACTGGCCCTGGTCGCGGTGGCCGGGGCGGTCGGCGGCGACGTCTCGCTGGCCCGGCTCGGCGACCTCGACACTTCCGGGCGGGGCGTGCTCACCGCCGCCGGGCTGCTCTTCTTCGCCTTCGCCGGGTACGCGCGGGTCGCCACCCTCGGCGAGGAGGTACGCGACCCGGAGCGGACCATCCCCCGGGCGGTGCCGCTGGCGCTGGGCGTGGTGCTGGCGATCTACCTGGTGCTGGCGGTGGTCGCCGTCGGCGTGCTCGGGGCCGATCGGCTGGCCGCGTCCGCCGCGCCCCTGGCCGACGTGGTGACGGCCGCCGGGCTGCCCGGCCTCGCCTGGCTGGTCCGGGCCGGGGCGACCGTGGCGGTGTCCGGGGTGCTGCTCTCCCTGCTCGCCGGGGTCGGGCGCACCGCGCTGGCGATGGCCCGCCGCCGCGACCTGCCCGGGGCCCTCGCCGCCGTCCACCCGGTGCACCGGGTGCCGCACCGCGCCGAACTGGCCGTCGCCGCCGTGGTGGTGCTGGTCGTGGCGCTCGGCTACGTCCGGGACGCCATCGGCTTCTCCAGTTGCACCGTGCTGGTCTACTACGCGATCACCAACGCCGCCGCGCTGACCCTGGGCCGCGACCCGGGGCGGCGGCTCCCGGTGCGGGCGCTCGCCGTGCTGGGGCTGGCCGGCTGCCTGCTGCTCGCCGTCAACCTGCCGCTGTCCAGCGTCCTCGCCGGCTTCGCCGTGCTCGCCGTCGGCGCCGCCTGGTACGCCCTGCGTCCCCGCCGGGCCTGACCCGCCGAGCCCCGGACCGTCGGACCGTCGGACCGTCGGACCGGACGGTCACTCCTCCGGCTGCCGGGGCGCCGGCGCGGCGGGATCCTCCGGCGGGGGCGGCGCCGCCTCGCGCAGCAGGGCGTTCAGGCCGGCCCGGCGGGCCACCACCGTCAGCCGGTCCCCCGCGACGATCACCAGGCGCGGGTCGGGCGCCCAGTCGAGGCGCTGACCGGCCCGGGCGTGCGCGAGCAGGCGTACGCTCTCGGCCCGCCCGACCGCGGCGAGCGGCCGCCCGTCCAGCGACGATCCGGCGGCGACGGAGACCTCGGTGACCAGCAGCGCGTGCCGGCCGACGGGGATGGTGGCGATCACCGCGCGGTCCAGCAGCGCGGCGGCGAACGACGGCGCGGCCAGGTACGACACGCTGCGCGAGACGCCGATGCCGAACGCCTGCTGGACGCGCTCGGCGAAGTGGCCGTCGAAGAGGCGCAGCACCACCTGGAGTTCGGGGTTGACCGCCCGGCCGTTCAGCGCCGCCTGGAGGTTCGTCTCGTCGTCGGTGGAGACCACCACCAGCGCCTGGCAGGTGCCCACGGACGCCGCCTGGAGGGTCTCCTCCAGCGCGGCGTCGCCCACGATCAGCGGGACGCCGAGCCGGCGGGCGAGCGCCGCACCGCGCGGCTCGGGCAGCTTGTCGATCGCCACCACCTCGACGCCGAAGTCGCAGAGCTGGGCCATCACCCGGGTGCCGACGTTGCCCAGCCCGACCACGACCACGTGCCCGGACCGCTCCGGCTGGATCCGGCCGGAGTGCAACGCCAGCCGGGCGTTGACGATCCCGTCCACCACCACGGCGGTGATCAGCGGGATCAGCGCCAGCCCGGCGAGGTTGAGCACCACCTGCATGACCTGCTGGGCGACCGGCTTGTTCGGATCCGGGTCCTGCCCGCTCAGCGTCGTCACGAGCGTGAGGTAGAGCGAGTCGCCCCAGTTGGCGTTCGTGGCGCTGCCGTTGAGCCAGCCGAGCACCCCGATCACCGCCAGCAGCGTGATCACCGCGATGCCGATCTTGCGGGTGGCGAAGCTGCGCACCGCGCGGAGCAGCACGGTCACCGGGCGGCGACGCCGCCGGGCCCGCACCAGCCGGCGCGCGGCCACCTCGGTGCCGGGCGGTGCCCCGGTCGCCTCGGCGAGCACCACGTCCGCGGCGGACTCCTCGGCGGGCAGCACCCGGACCTGCTGCGGGTCGTGGGTGTCGGCCACCCCGCAGACCACGTCGCCCGGGCGTACGTCGTCGCGGCGGGCCACGTAGAGGGTGCGCCCGCCGTGCCGGAAGTGGGTCGGGGCGACCTCGCCGAGCGCGGCGGCCACGAAGGCGGGGGCGGCCATCGACGCGTCGGAGAGCACCGCGGAGTCGGGGAAGATCTGCCGCACCCCGTTGGCGAGCCCGGTGTTGAACATTCGCACCACCAGCCGCAGCCGGGGCTCGACCTCCTGGGCGCAGAGCGCGGCGTGCATGTTGCCGACGTCGTCCTGGTGCAGCAGGGCCAGCCCGTCGGCGCCGGCCAGCCCGGCCCGCTGGAAGGTGACCTCGTCCAGCCGGTCGGCCCGGACCACCTCGACGCCCTGGAGGTCCCGCCCGTCCGGCTCGTCGGAGCGCGGTCGTTCCGGCACCACCAGGGTGATCCGGACGCGGCCCGTCGCCTGCAACTCGGTGGCGAGCAGCGCGCGCACCACCCAGTAGGCGAGGGCGTCCCGCCCGCAGACCACGTAGTGCGCCCGCGCGTCCCCGTTGGCCCGGAGCCGACGCCCCGCCCGCCGCGCACGATCCAGCAGGGGCTCCGCCATGCGCCGCATCGTAGTCAGCCGGTCGCGCCCCGCGCAGCCCCGCGATCATGAGCGCTGGTCGTCGGGCATGTCCCGCCGCGTCGGGCAGATTCCGCGGCCCCCCGGCGGGTAGACCAGCGGCATGCAGACGTTCCTGCCGTACCCGGACTTCCTGGCCAGCGCCCGGACGCTGGACCAGAGGCGGCTGGGCAAGCAGCGGGTGGAGACCATCCAGGTGCTGCGCGGGCTGACCCGCCCCACGTACGGCTGGCGCAACCACCCGGCGGTGAAGATGTGGGCCGGGTACGAGGAGGCCCTCACCCGGTACGGACTGGACGTGTGCGCGGTCTGGTGCGAGCCCGGCCGGGCCGACACCTGCGCGACCACGATGACCACCGACCTCGCCGCCGCCTGCGGGCTGACCCGCGTCCGCACCCAGGTGGAGCTGGCCGAGGCCGGCGAGCTGCCGCCCTGGCTGGGCCGCGACGACCTGCACCTGAGCCACCGCTCGTCGCTGCTGCGCAAGGACCCCGGGCACTACGGCCCGATCTTCGGCGATGACGTCCCGCCCGACCTGGAGTACGTCTGGCCGGCCTCCGACCGCGAACGGCGCTGCCTCCCGCCGCAGTGAAAGGAAGGGCACCTTGTTAACGCCTGGCGTTGTACAAGGGGCCCTTCCTAACGCCTGAGGGCGGGCAGACTGGAAGCCCACCCCGGCGGGAAGGTGCACATGGCGCTGTCGCAGGTGGTCGGTCGGCTCCTCGGCGTACGCCAGCACGAGGTGGACCCGGGCGGCGGTGGCGCCCCCCGCGTGCCGCGCCCGGTCGAGGTGGTGGTGGTCGGCGGCGGGATCGCCGGCATGTCGGCGGCGGTGGTGCTGGCCGAGCGCGGCGTGGCGGTGACCGTGCTGGAGGCCGCACCGACCCTCGGCGGCCGGCTCGGGGCCTGGCGGGAGACGCTGGCCGACGGCACGCGACAGACGAACGAGCACGGCTTCCACGCGTTCTTCCGGCAGTACTACAACTGGCGGTCGATCCTGCGCCGCGCCGACCCGGGGCTCGGCTTCCTCCGGCCGGTCCCCGGCTACCCGATCCTGAGCGCCCGCTGGCCGACCGAGGAGTTCGGCCGGTTGCCGCCCGCGCCTCCGGCGAACCTGCTGGCCCTGCTGCTGCGCAGCCCGAGCCTGCGCCTGGGCGACCTGCGCGGCATGGACCGGGACGCGGCGCTGCCGCTGCTCACCTACGACCCGGTGCGCACCTACGCCGAGTTCGACGACACCACCGCCGACGAGCTGCTCACCTCGCTGCGGCTGCCGGACCGGGCCCGCGCGATGCTCTTCGAGGTCTTCTCCCACTCGTTCTTCAACCACGAGGCGGAGATGTCGGCGGCGGAGATGATCGCGCAGTTCCACTTCTACCTGCTGGGCAACCCCGAGGGGCTGGCCTTCGACTGCCCCGACGAGGACTACGCGACGGCGATCTGGGAGCCGCTGGCCCGGCACGTGGAGAGGCACGGCGGCCGGGTGCGCACCGGGACCCCCGCCACCGCGCTGACCCGCGACGGCGCCGGGTGGCGGGTGGCCACCGCCGACGGCACGTCGTACGCCGCCCGGCACGTGGTGCTCGCCGTCGACCCGCCCGCCCTGGCCGCGCTGGTCGCCGCCTCGCCCGGCCTGGTCGACCACGCGCCCGCGCTGGTGGAGCGGTTGCCCGCGTTCGGCCGGCCCGGTCCGCCGTACGCGGTCGCGCGCTACTGGTGCGACGGGGACGTGGCCGCCGACCGGGCGGTGTTCAGCGGGGTGTCCCGGCAGCCGACCCTGGACTCGGTGACCCTCTACCACCGGCTGGAGGACGAGCCCCGCCGCTGGGCCGCCCGCACCGGCGGCTCCGTGCTGGAGCTGCACGCGTACGCCTGCGAGCCGGGCGTGCCCGCGACGGAGCTGGCCGAGCGGATGCGGGCCGAGCTGACCGCGCTCTGGCCGGAGGCGGCCGGGCTGCGGGTCCGGGAGGTGCGCGCCCGGGTGGCGGCGCAGGCGCCGGCGTTCACCCCGGGCAGCCACGCCCGGCGGCCGGGGGTGCGCACCGACGCCGACGGGCTCTACCTGGCCGGCGACGGCATCCGGACCGACTTCCCGAGCGCGCTGATGGAACGCGCGGCGGCGACGGGAATCGTCGCGGCCAACCACGTCCTGCGGGCCGAGGGCGGCGCGGCCGAGCCGGTCCGTTCGATCCGGCCCCGGGGCCTGCTCGCCCGGAGACGGTGACGACCACCGGGTGACGGCCACCGCGACGGCGACGGCCACGGGTGGTGGGCGGCGGGTGGCGGGTGGCGGGCACCGGGTGGCGGTGGCGAGGGTGATGAAAAGGGCAAAAAGGTCGACTGGCTCGCCTAGGCTGATCGCCTGGGGTGAGCCGGGAGGTCAGCGGGATGTCGCCGCGCGGGGACGACGGCCCGCTCGTCGCCGACGTACCGCGGGACGACGCGTACCCGCTGATCCGGGACGAGCGGGCCTGCATCGTGACCGCCCTGCGGCTCGGGTGGTGGATGGCGGACGCGTACCACCACGCCCAGACCGCCGAGCTGCTCGACGCCGGAGACGACCGGCCGGCGGGCGCGCCGGCGAAGCTGTCCAACCTGACCGAGATGTCGGGGCGGCGGCGCATGCAGATGTACCTGGACGGGGTGGAGGTGGCGCTCGGCCAGATCGCCGAACTGACCCGGCGCGACGCCCCCGCGCCGTCCACGGCCGGGGCGAGGGACCGGGTGACGGGCGGAGCCGGGGAGGACCTGCTGCTCGCCCTCGACGACCTGAACGTGGACGTGCTGCGCTGGACGATGGCCACCAACCACCGGGTCGGCCTGGCGTACCGGCTGGGACGCTCGCTGGCCGACACGGCGCGGCACGGTGACGCCGACCAGGTGGCGGGGCGCTTCGGCGGCCGGCAGATCCAGCTCAGCCGCTGGCTGGACGAGCTGGCCACCGTGCTGCCGCCGTACTCGGCCGCCGTGGTCCGCCGGTCACTGTCGGCGTGGGCGTCGGCGGTCACCCGGGCGGGCGTCGGCGACCCGACCGAGGCGGGGCTGCCGGACCTGGCCCGCGAGCTGCGCAACCAGGGCGACCTGTGGCGGGGCGTGCTCACCGGCGGCCTGCACCCGAGGGACCTGCTGGACGAGGAGGACTACGCGGTCGTCGCCCGGAACCTGATCATCCGGGACCGGCGGCTGGTGGTGCAGGCCGCCCGGGGGATCTTCTGGCCGGTGCTCGTACCGCTGCTCGCGGTGCTGTTCGCCGTGGTGGGGGTGAGCGCGCTCGCGGCGGCCGGCTCGCCGGCGACCCGGGCCGCCGTGGCCCTGCTCGGGCTGGGCGCGGGGACGGCCGCGATCTGGCGCACGGTCTCCGGGCCGGCGCTCGCGGTCGCCGGAGAGGTCAACCGGCCGCTGCTGGAGAGCGAGCTGACGGTGCGGATGGCGCTACGGATCGACCGGCCGCTGGCCGCCGCGCGGGCCGCCGGCCGGGCCCGCCGGCAGCGCCGCCCCGACGAGACGGCCGCTCGATCGAAATCCGTTGCCCGTCTCTCGCCCGCCGACCTACCGTGATCCCGCAAGGTCAACCACCGCCGCGGGAGCCGTCCATGTCGATGTCGCACGTCACCTGTGTGCCGTCGCGGCTGCCCGGCCCGGCGTCATCGGCGAGTGGCGGCGGTTGCCGAGCCGAAGGCCCCGAGGGTGGCCGGCCCGGCTGACGCGTGCCCGCACGCCGTCGAGCCGCCCGTCCACACCCCGGACCGGGCGGCTCTTTCGCTGTCCGGCCCGTCCAGATCGTCACCGCCACGAAGGGAGACACCGGTGGACGCCGTCCTCGTCGTCAACGCCGACCTCGGCCCGCTGCACCGGGTCACCGTCCAGCACGCGATCCGGATGCTCTGCCGCCGGGTCGCCGAGATCCACGAGGCCGAACCGGACCGGGTGATCGGGGTCTTCCCGGTCCCCCGGGTGGTCCGCCTCGTCCGCTACGTGGTGACCCGCTGGCGGTTCAGCGCCGGGCCGGCGTGGTCGCGGGCCGGGGTGCTGCGCCGGGACGGGCGGTGCTGCGCGTACTGCGGCGGATCGGCCGGCACCATCGACCACATCCTGCCCCGCTCGCGCGGCGGCCGGAACACGTGGCGGAACACGACCGCCGCCTGCTACGACTGCAACCAGCGCAAGGGCGACCGGACGCCGGCCGAGGCGGGTATGCCGCTGCGGCGCGAGCCGGCGACCCCGAGCTGGGCGGCGCTGGCCGGGCGGTGACGGACCGGCCGGCGGGAACGGGGGGCCGCGTCGGGGGTACGACCCCTGGCGCGGCGCCCGCCGGCCCCTCCCCGGGGCGCAGCCCCGCCGCCCCGGCTACCGAGGCTCCCTGGTCCGAGGCTCCCTGACGCGGGACTCCTTGGCCCGGGACTCCCTGACGCGGGACTCCCTGACGCGGGACTTCTTGGCCCGGGACTCCTTGACGCGGGGCACCGGGCGGCCGTCGGCGCAGCGCACGGTGATCACACTGCGGCGGTCGGCGGCGACCAGCTCGACCCGCACCTCCCGCGCCGGGCCCGGCGCGTACTCCTCGACGTGGTGGCCGGCGGCCGGGGTCACGTCGACCACCTCGGCCAGCTTTCGGTCGCAGCGGACCGTCACCACCCCGCCGCGCGAGTTCACGTCCACCCCGGACGGCCGGCCAGGCGTGGGAGACGGCTCGGCGCCGCCGGTCGGCGCCGGGGCGGTCGGGCTGGCTCCAGTGGGCGCGACCGGTCCGGGACTGGACCGCCCGGCGGTCGCCGACCCGGCCGGCGGACCCGCGTCGGGGGCACCCGGCCGCTTCGGCGCGTCGGCGGTGACCGGCAGGGCGACCCCGGTGGAGCCCAGCGTGCCGGTGCCGATGCCGGTGCGGGGCTCGTCGGGCGGGCCGGACCGCTGGACGGAGGGGTCGCCGAGCGTCCCGGCCACCACCACGCCGACCACCACCGCGCCCACCGCCACCAGCGCCCACGAGCTCCGCCTCGACCGCCAGCCCCGGCGCCCCGGGCGGACGCCGCCCCCGGCGGCGGGCGCGGTCCCGGCCGGCGCCGCCTCCGAATGCGGCATCCGGGCGAGCGCCCCGGCGAGGACGCGGGCCGCCTCGACGGCCGACGGCCGGTCGCCCGGGTCCTTGGCCAGGCACCGCCGGTACAGCCGGCCGACCTCGGGGGGCACGCCGTCGACCTCCGGCAGCGGGCCCGGCTCGGCGTACGCGTGGGCGCGCAGCATCCCGGTCGGCGTCTCGCTGTGCCACGGCAGCCGGCCGGCGAGCGCCTGGTGCACGAGCAGGCCGAGCGCGTAGACGTCGGAGGCGGGCAGTACCTCGCCGGCGGCGAGCCGCTCGGGGGCCAGGTAGGCCGGGGTGCCGAGCAGCCGTCCCTCGAAGTCGATCTCGGGCGTGCCGGCGACGGCGGCGATCCCGAAGTCGACCACCTTCGCCCCCGTCGGGGTCAGCACGACGTTCTCGGGCTTGACGTCGCGGTGCACCAGCCCCTCGGCGTGGGCGGCGCCGAGACCGGCGGCGACCTCCGCGCAGACCCGCAGGGCGTCCCGGGGCGGCAGCGGCCCGGCGGCGAGCCGCTGCGCGAGCGTACGGCCGGAGAGCAGTTCCATGACCACGAAGGGCGCGTACCGGTCGAAGAGGAGGGACTCCCCGTAGTCGTGGACGGCGGTGACGTTCGGGTGCGAGAGCCTGGCCGCCGCCTTCGCCTCGGCCTGGATCCGCCGCCGGGCCGACGGGTCCGCCGCCACGAGCACCTTCACCGCGACGTCGCGTTCCAGCACCTCGTCGTGCGCCCGGTAGACCTCGGACATGCCGCCCCTGCCGAGACGCCCGCCCAGCCGGTAGCGGCCTGCGAGCAACTGATCACGCTGCACAGCGGACAGCCTGCCCCACCGCACCGCCCGGCACCACCCATGCGCGGACCGTGTCCGGCACGCGGCCCGGTCGGGCCGGTCAGTGCCGGACCGGCGGTGTCCAGCCGAAGCGGGGCGGGCGACGCTCGTGGACGGCCGCGACGCCCTCGCGGGCCTCGCCGCTGGCCCGCACCTGACCGTGCCACCAGGCGACCCGGTCCTCGTCCGCCCGACCGTCGATGATCTCCTTGGCGGCCGCCACGGTGAGCTGCGACCGGGCGACCACGGCGGCGGTGACCTCGTCCACCCGGGCGGCGAGCCGGTCGACGGGCAGCACCTCGTCGACCAGCCCGATCCGCAGCGCGCGGTCGGCGTCGATCAGCTCGGCGGTGAAGAGCAGGTGCTTGGCCGCGGCCGGCCCGACCAGCCGGGCCAGCCGGCGGGTGGTTGGCGCCGGATACACCAGGCCCAGCCGCGCCGGCGGCACGCCGAACCGCGCGTCGGTGGCGGCGATCCGCAGGTCGCAGGCGACCGCGAGCTGGCAGCCGCCGCCCACGCAGGCGCCCTGGACGGCGGCGACGGTCGGCTTGGCGAAGGCGGCCAGCCGTTGCTCGGCGGCCACCACCGTGTCGAGGTCGCCGTCGTCGAGCAGGTCGTCCAGTTCGGCCAGGTCCGCGCCCGCGCAGAAGGTGCCCTCGGCGCCGGTGAGCACCAGGACCCGGACGGCCGGGTCGGCCTCCAGTTCGTCGAGCAGCCCCGGCAGCCGCCGCCACATCCCGGCCGTCATCGCGTTGCGCCGCGCCGGGTTGTGGATCACCACCGTCGCCACCGCCCCGGTCACCTCGACGAGGAGTTCCGCGTCCGCCACCGTCACCACCCCTTCGCCTGTGCCGCCGGCTCGCCGCGACGCCGGCCGCCCTGGTCGACGGCGCCGGTGCGGCGACCATAACGGCGGCAGCCCGGCGACCATCCGCGCGGGGTGGCAGGTCAGTACCTGTGGTCCGCCGGCAGGCCGGTGGCGCGCAGCTCCGGTGGCAGGTGGGCGACGTCGTTGACGGCGAGCAGGGTCGGCGGTCCGCCCGACCGGTAGCGGATCACCGTCAACCCGCCGTTGTGCGCGTTGAACCCCAGCCAGCGCCGCTCCGGCGCGTCCAGTGCGTGCCGGACGAACCAGGCGATCAGAAACGTGTGCGTGACGACCATGTCCCGCCGGTCGCCGTCCGCCGGTGCGGTGGCGAACCGCCGCACGGCCGCCGCCGTCAGCCGCGGCCCGTCGGCCCGCTCGGCCGGGGAGAAGCCGGCCAGCAGTCGGGCGTACGCGGGCGGCAGGCCGGCCGGGTCGGTGTCGTGCGGCAGGTGGTCGCCGACCTCCTCGGCGGCGTACACCGGGATCCCGGGCAGCGCCGCCGCGACCAGGCCGGCGGTCTCGGCGGCGCGCCGCAGCGGGCCGTGGTGGACGGCGTCGAGCGGCACGCCGCGCAGCCGCTCACCGAGCAACGTCGCCTGCCGCCGGCCCCGGTCGGACAGGCCGCTCCCCGGCGGGTCGACGCCCGGCGTGGCCCCCACCGGGCGGTGCTGCTCGCCGTGCCGGGCCAGGTAGAGCAGGCGGGTCCCCACGTCGTCTCCTCAGTGCGATCGGTGGGCGTGCTGCCGCAGCGCGCCCACCGATCGTGCCGGCCCGTCGCCAGTCAGCCCCGGGGGAACATCTGGCCGATGCGGATCTTGTTGCCGAACGGGTCGCGGATGCCGAAGTCGATCCCGTACGGGCGTTCCATCGGCTCGTCGGTGATGTCGACTCCCTTGGCGACCAGGTCCTCGTACGTCTTGTGCGCGTCGTCGGTGGTCATGAAGAGGAAGCCGCCCAGCGCCCCCTTGGTGAGCAGCTCCCGGACCTGCTCGGCGGTGGCCGGGTCCAGCGCCGGCGGGCCCGGCTTCTCCAGCAGGATCTCGCGCTCCGGGTCGCCGGGCAGGTTCACCGTCAGCCAGCGCATGAAGCCGAGGTCCTGATCGGTGTTGACCTCCATGCCGAGCTTGCCGACGTAGAAGTCGAGGGCCTCGTCCTGGTCGAGGACGTAGATCTGGGAGCGGCTGATCGCGTTCATCGTCATGCCGGAAACGCTACGGGGTGGCCCTGACCTGCTGCTTATCCAAAACTGCTGGGTCGGGTCCACGCCTTGGTGAAGCAGCTCGGCACGACCGCGGCGACCGGGGCCCTGCGCCTGCGGTACTCCGACGGCGGTTCCCCGACGATCTGCCGGAACGTGCGGCTGAACGTGCCCAGGCTGGAGAAGCCGACCGCGTAGCAGATGTCGGTGACGTCCCGGTCGGAGTGCAAAAGCAGGTACATCGCCCGCTCCACCCGCCGCCGCTGGAGGTAGCGGTGCGGGGTCTCGCCGAAGGTGGCCCGGAAGGTGCGGATGAAGTGCGCCTCGGAGACGTACGCGATGCGGGCCAGCGCCGGGATGTCCAGCGGCTGGTCGTACGCGCGGTCCATGGCGTCCCGGGCGCGCAGCATGGCCCGGTTCGACTCCTCCGCCGCCCTGCTCACCGGCCCAGCATAGGCGCTGGTCACCGGGTGGCCCGACCCTGCCGGCCCGGCGGACGGCGCCCGCGGCGGGCACGGCATCGACGGACGTGGAGCAGATTCGGGGGCGCCGGCGCGGCGGGAACCACGGTACGGGGACAGCCCGCCGCCTGAGCGCGCCCGTACGACGGGACGGCGGGAGCGACGGTGTCGGCGTACGATCCGCTCTCCCATCTCCCACCGGACGACGAGGGCGGCCATGACGACCAGGGACGGGCGCGACGAGCGCACCCGACGGACCACCCTCGCGGCGGCGACGGCCGTCATCGCACTGGCGCTCGTCGGCGGTCTCGCCCTCCGACACCGGGCCACCGACGAGGCAGCACCCGGGCCCACGGCCGAGGCGACAGCGTCGCCCGACGGGTCGTCCCGGGTGCCGTGGTCGGCGGCGGTGGTCGGCCGCGACGACACCACGGTCACCGTCCACGTCGGCCCCGGCGACGCACGGTGCAGGGACCTCGTGCAGCCGCGGGCGACGATCACCGCGCGGGACGACGCCCAGGTGGTCGTCGCGGTCGAGGCCCGAATCGTGCCCGCCGCCGACTGCACCACCAGCGGCGCCCGGGTCCCCCTCGTCGTGTCCCTGGCGGAGCCGCTCGGCGACCGGGTGCTCCGCGACGCGGCCGGCACGCTGCCGCCGCCGACCTACTTCGAGCGCCATGTGCCGGACCTGCCCGCCGACAAGCGGTGGAGCCCCTTCTCGACCGGATGCGACGAGGGCTGGTGCCAGGGCTACAACGGCCCGGGCGGTGCGACGCTGCTCGTGACCGCGCGCCGCACCGCCGACGTGGCACGCCCTGCGCCTGTGGCGACCGTCCGCGTCGGCCCGCACCGGGGTGTCGTCACCGGCGCCCCGGAACGCTCGTGGACGGTGTGGTGGGAGGCCGGGGACGCGACCTACAGCCTGCGGCTGGCCCCCGCCGAGGATGCCTCCTTCACCCTCGCCCAGTTCGAGCGGGAACTCGCCAGGCTGAGGTGGAGCTGACGACCCCTCGCCGCAGGGCGCCCGGCGACGCGGGGTGGGCGACCGGTCGGAGTCGCACCCTCCCCGGCGGGCACAGCTCGCGTCCTCGCCGGGCGCGGGACGGCCGATGGAATCGGAGCCCCCCGGCCGGAAGCGAACCGGCGACATCTCGCTTACAAGCTCTGTGCACCACGTCCGCGTTCGTTCGGGAACGATCGCATGCTCGAACTGGCGTCTCTCGCTGGGCTTGCCTGCGCGTCGCCGTCTTGGCCGGTTGCTGTCGGCGTTACTGTCGAGCCGCCGCGAACGCATTCGGCAACCCGCCTGAAGCGATCAAAAGTAGCGTCACCACATGGCCATGGAGAGCAGGGCGGGTGAGCAGCCGGGGACGTACAAGCAGTCCCAGCGGGCCGGCTTCGTGGAGCTGCTGTTCGACGTGGTTTTCGTGTTCGCGTTCACCCGACTCTCCGATCGGCTGGTCTCTGACCTCAGCTTGCGAAGTGGCTACGCCACATTCGTACTGACGCTGGCGCTGTGGTGGGTGTGGTACCGGCTGGTATGGGCGACCAACAGGTACGACTCGACCCGGCCAGCGATCCAGATACTGGTCATCGGCACCACGCTCGGCAGCCTGCTGATGGCCATCGCAGTGCCCGGGGCCTACGGCGACAGTGGTTTCCTCTTCGCGGGGGTCTACGTCACGATCCAGATCATCCGTCCGCTCTGGATCATTCTGATCGGCACAAACAAAGAGATACGCCTGGTCAGCGTCCGGAACCTCTTCTGGGCCCTCATCTCAGCGGTCCCGTGGATCGCCGGCGCCTTCACACAGACCGGAGCGCGACTGGCCTGGTGGAGCGTGGCCGTCGCCCTGGACTACATCGCGGGCGTCCTCGACTACCCCACGCCGCGACTCGGCCGGGCCGGGTTCCGAGCCCATCCGATTCAGGAAGACCATCTCACAGAGCGCTACCGGCAGCTCCTCATCATCGCGTTGGGCGAGGCGATTCTGATCTCCGGCATCCAGATAAGCCCGTACGGCCTCGAGCGGGACCGAGCCGCGGCGCTGCTGGTGTCGTTCGCCACCACGGTTCTGCTGTGGCAGATCTACTTCTACCGGGCCGGCGAGTTGCTGGCCGTCGCGATCGCATCGGCACCGTCTCCGGCATACGTCGGCAGACTCGCGTCATACGCGCACCTCATCATGATCACCGGCGTCGGCCTCACCGCCGTCGGCGACGAACTGATCATCTCGCACCCGCTCGGTCACACCGAGCGGCCCTGGGTCCTGGTGATCCTCGGCGGTCCTGCGGTGTTCCTGTTCGGGCGGGCCCTGCTCGACTACGTGACCTTCAGCCACGTCTCCTGGTCCCGACCGATCGGACTGCTAACGCTTGCCGCACTGGCACCCGTGACGCTCCTGCTCCCCCCGGTCCTGGTCGCCGTCGCGGCCACCGCCGTACTCACCGGAGTCGCCATCTCCAACGTGATCTCATGGCGGCTGTTCCCGCGGGTACCCAAGCCAGCAGCACCCGGCCACAAGTTCTCCTACCGACCATGAGCTGATCTACCTCTGAGTGAGCGTCCGGGAACACTGGTCACCAGTTGCCGGTACGGGCGAGTCGGCGTGACATTGTCATGATCATGGCGATGTGGATCATGGCTTCGTGG